>CABUTY010000371.1 GCA_902494595.1 uncultured Porphyromonadaceae bacterium
GACCTCGACAGAAACTCCGAGTGGGACCGTCCCATCACCCACAAGCTCTATGGCGGCGACTGGGAGAACCGTATCAAGCAGGAGTACCTGCTCGGCATCGGCGGCGTGATAATGCTCAACAAACTGGGCATCAAGAGCGACCTCTACCACTGCAACGAGGGACACGCAGCTCTGCTCAACCTGCAGCGTCTCGTTGACTATGTGCAGAACGACGGTCTTCCCTTCAACGTGGCCATGGAGCTGGTGCGCGCTTCCTCGCTCTATACCGTGCACACTCCGGTGCCCGCTGGTCATGACTATTTCGAGGAGTCGCTTCTCGGCAAGTACCTCGGCGAGTATCCCGCCAAGTTGGGTATCAGCTGGGCCGACCTCATGAACATGGGCCGCGAGAACCCCGACACCAACGAGCGTTTCTCGATGAGCGTGTTCGCTCTCAACACATGCCAGGAAGCCAACGGCGTAAGCTGGCTCCATGGCGAAGTATCCAAGAAGATGTTTGCCGGCATATGGAAAGGTTATGCTCCTGAGGAGAGCCATGTAGGATACGTCACCAACGGCGTGCACATGCCCACATGGGCCGCTTCCGAATGGAAGGACTTCTACGGCCAGAATCTCAACGCCGACCTCTTCATGGACCAGAGCAACCCCTCCATGTGGGAGAATATCTTCAATGTGCCCGACGAGGCAATCTGGGAGCTCCGCATGACGATGAAGAACAAGTTCATCAACTTCGTGCGCAAGGATTTCAAGGAGAAGTGGCTCAAGAACCAGGGTGACCCGTCGGAGGTGATGCGCATCGTAGACAAGATCAACCCCAACGCGCTCATCATCGGTTTCGCGCGTCGTTTCGCCACGTATAAGCGTGCCCATCTGCTGTTCACCGACCTGGAGCGTCTGGAGCGCATCGTCAACAACGAGCAGTATCCCGTGCAGTTCGTGTTCTCGGGCAAGGCACACCCCGCCGACGGCGCGGGCCAGGGTCTCATCAAGCGCATCATCGAGATCAGCCGCATGCCCCAGTTCCGCGGTAAAATCATCTTCCTCGAGGATTACAACATGATTGTGGCCAAACGTCTCGTCACCGGCGTGGACATCTGGCTCAACACCCCGACACGACCTCTGGAGGCATCCGGAACATCGGGCGAAAAGGCTGAGATGAACGGCGTGCTCAACTTCTCCGTGCTCGACGGATGGTGGTATGAAGGCTACCGTTTCGACGAGAAGGCAGGCTGGGCAATCACCGACAAGCGCACCTACACCGATCAGGCGCAGCAGGACAAGCTCGATGCCGCCACCATCTACTCGATGCTGGAGAACGAGATCATACCTCTCTACTTCGCCAAGAACTCCAAGGGCTACAGCCCCGAATGGATACAGTACATCAAGCGCAGCATCGGCCATATCGCGCCGCACTTCACCATGAAGCGTCAGCTCGACGACTATATCTCGCGCTTCTACATGCCCGAGGAGAAACGTTTCGCCAAGCTGGCTGCCAAGAACTTCGAGAAGGCACGCTCCATCGTGGCCTGGAAAGAGGAAGTGGCTTCCAAATGGGACAGCATACAGGTGATATCGAGCGACATACGCAACGAGACGGAGAGCAACGGCGCAGCCCGTACCGGCGATACCTTCGAGGCCAAGGCCGTGATCGACACCAAGGGTCTCGGCGACTCCCTCGGCGTGGAACTCGTGTTCTACCGCGAGAAGGATGGCCAGGATACCTATGTAGGCCGCGAGGATCTCAACATTGTCAAGAAGGATGGCGACGTTTATACCTATGAGATTCAGGACAAGATGCGCGAGGCCGGCGTATTCCGCTTTGCCCTGCGTATGTACCCCAAGAGCAAGGAGCTCCCGCACCGTCAGGACTTCGCTTATATCCGCTGGATCTAACTGACTCAGCCATTAGATAACAACTTATCACAATATGCGCAGGATGAACCTTTGGGTTTGTCCTGCGTTTTCTTTATATATCAGCCGGAACATTGCCGGCGTTCACGACGCGTATTGACGCATAAACAGAATAAAGCTATGGAAAATACAGATTATTCGCAGTTGACGGCCGATGGAACGGTGATGGTGGAGTTTTACGCAAGCTGGTGTCCGCATTGCAAGCGCATGATGCCCGTGGTGGAGGATATCAAGAGTCTGTTCGGAAGTCAGGTAAAGATTTACCAGTTTGACATCGACGAATATCAGGATCTTGCCGGCGAGATGGAGGTTCAGTCGATACCGACCTTCATCATCTACAAGGATGGCCGGGAGATGTGGCGAGCCTCGGGCGAGATGGATGGCAATGTGCTTGCCTCCAATCTTCAGCAGGCATTGTAAGATTTAAGA
>CABUTY010000372.1 GCA_902494595.1 uncultured Porphyromonadaceae bacterium
AACCGGCTATCGCCTTATGGGCTTTCGGCCACAGGTACCTGAGAAGCAATGCCGATATTATGGGCATTACCAGCAGAGGGAATACCCTTCGCATTATCATCGTCATCGACTCCCAGAAGGATATGGTCTGGTTGTCGCCGACAAGGGCAAGCACGGCGGGTCCGACAAAGGCCACAAGGGTGTTACACAGCAATGAATATGAGGCCACAAAGGAGATGCTGCCTCCCAGCATGGCCGTGATTACCGGCGCTGCCGTGGCTGTGGGTATAAACACGCATATGAACACGCCCTCGGCCAGCGTATGGTTTACGGGTTGCAATATCAGGTATACGGCAGCGGCCATGGCCATCTGCGTCAGAAGCAATATCCCCTGCGACACCGTCGGCTTGAAATCGCGGAAATCAAGCTTGCAGTACGTTATGAACAACATCGCGAATATGAGATAGGGCGACAGAAAAGTCAGATATCCTATCCATTTATAGAAGAGTGCCCCCGTAATCATGGCTATAGGGAGCATGGCGCTCTTCAGCTGCTGTCGGTGTATCGAGATGTGCATTACTCTATAACCTTTTCGCTGATGGCGTTAACCCATACGCGACAATAATTCCTCCAGCACGGCAAAAGTTCTTTTGGGCGCGTCTGTCCAGAAATTACGGTATTGGTCGAGGTTGTCGCCGGCTCCCGGGGTGTCGCTCACCACTCGAACCACCATGAAGGGGACTTTCTCCATCATACACGTCTGCGCTATCGATGCCGATTCCATATCGCAGGCCCTCGCTTCGGGACATACTTCCCTTATCCGGGCCACTTCGTCGGCCCTGCTTATGAACCTGTCGCCGCTGGCTATCTTGCCTATAAGAATCTCCGGATGCGTTTGCTTTAACATGGCTGCCACATCCATACCTTCTTTATAAGGCTCCATATAGAGCGGGAATCCGTCAGCCTCTCCGGCGACAGTACCCGGACCGCACCACACGTCATGATAGCATACTCCGTCGGCTATGAGCACCGTGCCTATCCTCACCGTAGGGTCCGCTCCCCCGGCAACACCGCTGTTGATTACCAGCTCCGGACTGAAATGCCTGATCACGCGATATGCATTGATGGCCGAGTTGACCTTGCCAATGCCGCAACGCGACAGACTCACTTCATGCGGCCCTATCTTCCCCACATATATCTCCTGGCCTTCCACAACATCTACCTTATGGTCAGGCATCAGCGCCAGCAGGAGACTCAACTCCTTGTCCATGGCCGCTATTATCGAGATTCTCATTTTTTCAATCATTTAATTATTCTGCAAAATTAGTGAATTTCCGCGACATTCGTTAAATTTGCATTTCAATATATATTGACGATACCAGTGTGTTCCTGAAAATATACCTTGACGATGAATACCATAAAAATCTGGAATGAGAATCCATCGGAAAAACAGCTCGAAGCCATCAACGCCATCCTGTCGGAAGGGCGCACAGCCATATTGCCCACCGACACCATGTATGCGCTGGTCTGCGACGCCACAAATATAAAAGCCGTGGAAAGAATTTGTCGCATAAAGGGAATCAATCCGGAAAAGACCAATCTGTCGATATTGTGTTCCGACATATCGATGGCTGCGGAATATGCCAAGATCGACAACAAAGGTTACCGGCTCCTTAAGGAGAACACTCCGGGTCCTCTGACCGTACTCTTCCGCACAGTATCCACCTTGCCGAGGGCTTTCAAAAACCGGAAGGTGGTGGGAATACGCATCCCCGACAACGCCATAGCCCGGGCCGCGGTGTCGCGGCTGGGACGGCCTCTCCTCTCAACAACTATTGAATACGACGACGAGGACTATGCTGTGAATCCCGGACTTATCGCCGAAAGATACGATAATCTCATTGACCTCATGGTGGAAGGCGAAGAGGGACATATCCGCCAATCGGCCATCATTGACGCCACAGGCACCGAGCCGGTGACGGTCAGGGAAGGGGTTGATTAACGATTAATGATTAACGATTAGCTATGGCGTAGGCGATGTAGATGCCGATTATGGCAATGATGGTGAGGATGCCGAATACGAGGGCACACATGTCGAGTTGGCGCGACATCCTGGGCACTTTGCGCATGTAGACAGCCAGTAGATGCACGAAGCACATCATGAAGGCAAAGAATATGTCGAGATACGCCCACCATTCCCGGCTGACATCAAATGATATCACCAGCACAGCCACTGTTATCAGAAGGGCTCCCCACGCCATCCATCTGGAATCAAGTATACTTTTCATAACGAATCTTATCTGTAAACCTTGAAGCCGTAGACTTTACCGTTGTCGGTAAG
>CABUTY010000373.1 GCA_902494595.1 uncultured Porphyromonadaceae bacterium
CCCTGACCGCCATACTGGCAAGTGCCGCCGACACCGGACACACCTTCGGCCTGATTTCCGACCTCGCCTGGATTCTTCTCCTGGGCGCTCTCGTCACCCTCCTTTTCAAGCGCCTCCGCCAGCCGGTGGTGCTCGGTTATATCCTCGCCGGTTTCCTGGCAAGCCCGAAGTTCGAATACCTCCCCTCCATCACTAACCTCGAGAACATAACCTTCTGGGCCGACCTCGGAATCGTGGTGCTGATGTTCTCCATAGGCCTCGAGTTCTCTTTCCGCAAGCTAATGAAGTCGGGCTCCTCCGCGGTGGTGACTGCCCTGGTGGTGATAACAGGCATGACATTCGCCGGTTTCGGCGTAGGGTACATTCTCCACCTCAACACCATCAACCGCATATTCCTCGGCGGCATGATATCCATGTCGTCGACCACCATCATCATGAAGGCTCTCTCCGACCTGGGTCTGCGGCAAAAGAAATTCGCCCAGCTGGTGCTCGCCGTCCTGATTATCGAAGACCTCTTCGCCGTGCTGATGCTCGTGCTCCTATCTTCTATGGCCATGGGCGAGGTCAAAGGCATGGAGCTCCTTTACAGCATTGGGAAGCTGGCTTTCTTCCTTATCATATGGTTTGTGGTGGGTGTATACGTCTTCCCTTCCTTCTTCAACCGCGCAAGAGCCTATCTCAACGAGGAGACGCTGCTGATAATATCCATGGGTCTATGCTTCTCGATGGCTGTCTTCTCGGTGGAATGCGGCTTCAGCCTCGAGCTCGGGGCATTTGTGATGGGCTCGATACTCGCCGGCACCATGGCCGCCGAAAGAATGGACAAGGTCATTGCACCTGTCAAGAACCTTTTCGGAGCCGTATTCTTCATATCCGTGGGCATGATGGTTGACCCTCATGTGCTGGTGATGTACTGGTGGGAGATTCTCCTGCTTGCCGACGAGGTGCTTGCAGGCATGATAGTGTTCGGTACGCTGGGCATGCTTGTCACGGGTCAGAATCTGCGAGTGGCCATAGAGTCAGGGTTCTGTCTCACCCAGATCGGCGAGTTCTCTTTCATCATCGCCGCCCTCGGTATGAGCCTCGGTGTGCTCGACGCTTCCATTTACCCCATAATAGTGGCCGTGTCGGTACTCACGATATTCACAACTCCTTATTTCATCAAGATGTCGGACGGAGCCGCCTCTCTCGTGGAGCGCAACCTCCCCAAGTCGATGACATTCCTCATAAACCGCTACTCGGCGCAGAGCTTCGACTCCAACGAGACACACCGCCTGTGGCGTGCCGTGCTCTCCCGTTACCTGTGGCGCATTCTTCTATATTCGGTGATTCTTCTGGCCGAAATTCTGCTGGCGAAACTCCTCCTCTTCCCGTTCGCCATGGAGCATTTCCCCACATGGGGACGCCTCGCCGCCACCGTGATAACCATCCTCGCGATGCTTCCTTTCCTCATGGCCCTGTGCTTCAGCTCCACAAAACCGGATGAGAAAATAAGGCTCCACCAGAATGCGGCTTTCTACGATGTGCCTCTCCTGGCAATGAAGATCATACGATACCTCGTGGCTCTGTTCTTCATTGTCTACTCCATCACTGTGGCATATTCGGCGCTTACGGGATGGCTGGTGGGCGTGGGATGCTTCCTGCTGATGATTGTCCTGGCATCCACTTCCATGATGCGGAGCTATAAGAAAATAGAGGACAAGTTCATCTCCAACCTCAACATGCGCGAAAACATGCGCATGGGTGTGGGCAACAATCTTGTCGACGACCTTCACCAGGCCTTCATTGAAATCAACAACAGCTGTCCCTTTGTCGGCGACAAACTCAAGGATTCCGGTCTGCGCACCGACTATGGCGTGTCGGTGTCGAGCATTACCCGTGGCGACGACTACATGCCGCTGCCATCTCCCGACGCCCGTATATTCCCCGGCGACGTACTCGGTGTGATCGGCAACGACGAACAGCTGCGGAATCTCAACAACGACCTTGACCGCGCCACCAAAAACGGCCTTAAGCTACACATCAAGCAACAGCCTGTGGAACTAAACTCCATAGTCCTTACCGACGACTCCCCGATTACTGGCATTCCGCTGGAGTTCACCGACATCCTGCACGACTACTATTCCATGATTGTGAAGATAAAGCGTGGCGACGAATTCCTGCAGCCCCTCCCCAGCCTGGTGCTCAAGCCGGGAGATATCCTCTGGGTGGTGGGCGACCCCGACTATGCCGACGCCATGAAGCACAAACCGGCCACTTGAGCGTTATAATAAGAAGAGAATCCCGATTATTCAAGATTAATCCCGATAGATCC
>CABUTY010000374.1 GCA_902494595.1 uncultured Porphyromonadaceae bacterium
AAGACTTCCTGACAGATAATTTTCTCGTTATACTCGACTTCAACTTCTCCGCGCGTGTGGAGGAGAAATTCGACGACATAGCCGAAGGGAAACTGCCGTGGCAGAAAGAGCTCACCGACTTCTACACCGGGTTCCACCCGCTTATCGATGAGGTTAACGGCATGCGCAGCGAGCACAAGGTGGGCGAGCGCATCCTGGGCATCGATCCGGCGAGCGGCCGCAGGGTGTCGGCGAAGATAGGCCGTTTCGGCCCCGTGGTACAGATTGGCGAAGTCACCGACGAGGAAAAGCCGCGCTTCGCCAGCCTGGGCGAAAACCAGAGTCTCAACACCATCACACTCGAAGAGGCACTCAGGCTCTTCGAGCTACCGCGGCAGCTCGGCACATTCGACAACAAACCGGTGACGGCCTCCACAGGAAGATTCGGCCCTTACGTGCATTTCGACAAAATTTTCGTGTCGATACCCAAGGACCTGACGCCGCACACCATAACCCTTGACCAGGCCATGGCGCTCATAGAAGCAAAAAAGGAGGCCGAAGCCAACAGGCTCATCAAGAAATTCGACGAGTTGCCCGGCGTCGAGGTGCTCAACGGCCGTTTCGGACCTTATGTGGCATATAAGAAAGAGGGCGTAAGAAAAGCCGTCAATTACAAGATACCCAAAGGAACCGACGCCGCAAGCCTCACAGCCGACGACGTGCGCAAGCTGATGGCCGACCAGGATGCCGCCCCGAAGACCCCAAGACGCTCCTCGGCAAAATCCCGTAAAGCCAAATAATTTCAGTAACGAAGTCTAACATTAGTAGGGTGGATTTGTTATAACAGCAAATCCACCCGCTATGTCTGACAATGTTACGAAAAGGAACAGACGTGTCGAAGATGGTCCGTGCGTAAAAAGAAACCGTCATCTGGGACGCGACATAATAGTGGTGCTGTCGGTAGCCGGCGGCATCCTTCTGCTGGCGGCTGCATTTCTGGCCATAGCCACCGCGTGGCTTACGCCACGCCGTCTCGAAGAAATCATCAACCGTGAGGCCTCGCGATGCACCCGGGCCCATGTCACCGTACACAATCCCCGCTTCACTTTCTGGTCGTCATTCCCCGAGCTGTGCATAGACATCGACTCGCTGACTGTAGTGAGCAAATCACTCGACGGGCTTCCGGCCAAAGAGCGGCAGGCTCTTCCCGCCGATGCCGCAAGGCTCCTTTCGGCAGGTCGCACCTCGGCACAGCTCAACATCCGGAGTCTCTTCGGCAAGGAGATAAAACTCGGCGACATATCCGTCGACTCCCTTGACCTCAATCTCCTCAAGGCTGACTCGGCTACGGCCAACTGGGCCATCTTCCCGCGGGTAAAATCCAAAGGTGTACCCCACATCACGGCACGGTCTGTAAGGCTCACGCATCCGTTGCCGATACGCTACCGCGACATCCAGGCCAACACCGACGCCATGATTGCGCCGGCCACGGTATCGCTGCGCGGGGCAGATACCGCCGACACCTACCGGCTGACTGCGGGAGGAAAGGCTTCAGCCACTGTCAACGGCAAGAAGTATCTCGATTCTTTCCCCTTCATGCTCCACGGCAAGGTGGCCCTATGTTTCAGTCCGTTCCGGCTCAAGACAAAGGATTACACCATACGCGCCGGCAACACGCGGAGCCGTCTCGACGCCGACATGACCCTGGAGAAGAATGTGACCATACACAGTCTGGGCTACAGACTTGAGGAGTTCGATACCGAGAGCTTGCTGCGGCAGCTTCCTTCCGACCTCATACCCTTTATGAATGGTCTTCGGCCCAAGCTGCGGCTTGGCGCCGAGGCTCTTCTGTCGCGGCCTTATACACCGGGAGAGGGACGTCTGCCATCGTTTACCGCCACGGTGCATGTTCCACGTGGCCGTCTCCTTTTCAACAACATCCGTGAGCACAAATACGACCTCACCGACATAGCTATTGACAGTCGTCTGGTTTTCGACGGCGTTTTCCCCGCGGCCTCCGTGCTCTACGTGCCCATGGCCCGTGTGAAAGGGGCCGGCACCGATCTGAGAGTGTCGGGGAAGGTGTGCAGTCTTCTCGACGATCCTTCGGTGATTGCCGACATCAGAGGCAAGGCGTTGCTTCCCCGTCTGGCGGCCATCATACCCTCGCTGCAAGGTCTCGACATCAGCGGCACCGTGGCCACCGACCTCGGTATCAGGTTCCGCGTAGCCGACATGAAAGCCATGGCGCTGCACCGTATACAGGCGGCAGGGAATGTGGCGTTGCGTGACTTCGGCGCAGGAGAAGCCTCCATGCTC
>CABUTY010000375.1 GCA_902494595.1 uncultured Porphyromonadaceae bacterium
CCGGTGTCTTTCCGGTAAATTCCGCCGAGTCTCATCGGTCGTGTAGCTCGCTACACTCCCTCTTCAACTCGCGGAATTTCCGCGAAAATCCACCGCCCCTGCGTAAACAATTTTTAAGAAACAGAGCCTAAAGAGAGGAGCGTGCCGGCTGGGAAAGGTAGCGCCTCTTTCCGAACTTTTAGGGTGGCGTGGCTGTTGTCTTAGCAGATAATACAAGCCGGTATGGCACACGATATCCTATTGTTTCTGGCGGGACTCGCTCTCATCATAGCCGGTGGCAATTATGTCACGACGGGAGCTTCCACTATAGCGAGACACTTCCGCCTGTCTCCTCTGCTCATAGGGGTCACGGTTGTGGCCTTCGGCTCGTCGGTGCCCGACCTTGTGGTCTGCCTCAGCTCCACCGTCAAGGGACATTCGGAGCTGGCCCTGGGTGATGTGGTGGGCTCAAATATCATCGACATACTTCTGGCCACGGGACTTGTGTGTCTGATACGTCCCGTTAGCTTTGGCGGCGTCTCGCGGTTTTTCGACTTTCCGATGCTCGCGCTATCCTGTCTCGCCATTTTCTTCTGTGGCGACGATATCCTCATAGACCATGCTGCCGGCAATGCCATAGACCGTTCCGACGGCCTTATGCTTCTCTCCATCTTCGTGATTTATATGGCGATGAACGTCTACCTCAACAGCGCTCACGCTAAGCCGGGAAGCAGTGAGCCCGCGACATCCTCTGAGGCCGCTCCCGCCGGCAATATATGGGTGGCCGCCCTGCAGGTGGTGGCAAGCCTCGCCGTGCTCATAGTAGCCGGCAACTGGTTTGTCGACGGTGCCTCCGGAATAGCGGAAAAGGCAGGCCTCTCCGAAGGCCTTGTGGGCCTTACGATAGTGAGTCTCGGCTCCGCCGCCCCCGACATCGCAACCTCCGTGATTGCCGCCATCCGCAAAGAGACAGGCATAGCCATTGGCAACCTGCTGGGCGCCTGCATATTCAACGTCTTCTTCATCATGGGTGTCTGCTCACTGGTAAAGCCCCTCAACGTCTCCACAATCTCCACGCTTGACTTCGCCGTGCTGGTAGCCGGCGGCGTCCTGGTGTGGCTCATCTGCACCATCAGAGGCAAGCTGGACCGTCTGTCCGGCTCCATCCTCATCGCATTGTACGCCGCATATCTCGTCAAGCTTATCCTCGACTTCATTCACTGACTTCCGGCAGGAGGCGCTATTAACCAGACACATGTAATATTGAATTTTTTTATTAACTTTGCATCACGATGGAGAGAAAATTCCGCCGTATAAGAAAAGTGTCGACCCTGCGTCTGACAGGACAGCGATGAATTCCCCTCTTTTCTTTTTGTCTTTAATAAATTGCAGAATTAGGGAGTAAGGATGCACAACACCATATCATGAAAAAATCTATCTATTTACAGCTGTTTGCAATGGTGACATTGCTCTGTTCTGTAGCCTCAACCGTTCATGCCGAGGAGGTCTGGGTCGACGGCATTAAATATTACGTCAATCTTACACCAGGTCAAGCCTCAATCGCCGATCTCTCCGACGAAATGTTTAAGGCAGAAGAGCTGACAATCCCCGCGAGTATAGATTATGAAGGGAAGAGTCTTGTAGTCAGTAGGATTGACGGCACATTCATCGCACCCAATATCAAGGTAATAAATGCTGTGAACCTTTATGAATGCAATGGAATATATTACGAACGTTTCCCGAATCTGGAGAATTACAATGTCAACGACCCGAATGGCTATTACGTGAATAGAGATGGACTTCTCTATTATGTGATGCCGCAGTACAATGTGAATACGTTCGTTTTTCTCCCTCCTGCCAAGCAAATAGAATCGCTGCGGATCAATGAAATGACCGACCCTAATGCCCTCAACGGCAATAAGTATCTCAAGGAAATTGTACTGGGATCTGATGCCCAGATTCAGAGTATGAGATCCAATAATTTCCCCAGCCTCGAGGAATTTAAAATTGAGAACCCGGATTCTAACGAGAAGATGAGATTGTATGAGGGTGGACTCTATGGAGTGTCACCCAACAAAAAATTCATGAATTTTCTCGGCTTCCCTCTTAAGAAAGGCGATATATGTCGAATTCATGAGTCAGCTTCAAGCTTTAGCAACGGAGTCACCTTCCCTAATGTCAAGACTGTTATCGTAGAATCGCCCTATGTGAGACTTGAAAACGGCAACCTCGGCAATAAGATTGAGAATCTGATTTTTACACGGCCGGCATCATCACCCCAAGCATGGAGCCTCTACAA
>CABUTY010000376.1 GCA_902494595.1 uncultured Porphyromonadaceae bacterium
CCCTCCTTGTCCTTGGCCATGAAGTGATGTTTCCTTTTTTTGAACGCCTCGAGAGCCTGTTCGTTGTCGCTTTCAATCCAGCAGGCCTTGTATAGGCTTACCGGTTCCCAACGGCATTGCGCGCCATACTCATGGAGCAGACGGAACTGTATCACCTCGAACTGCAGCTGACCTACCGTGCCTATGAGTTTGCGTCCGTTGAACTGATTGACGAACATCTGGGCCACACCCTCGTCCATAAGCTGGGTTATCCCCTTCTCGAGCTGTTTGGCCTTCATCGGGTCGGCATTCTCGATATACTTGAACATCTCTGGGCTGAAGGAAGGAAGGCCCTTGAAATGCAGGTCTTCGCCGGCGGTCAGCGTATCGCCGATTTTGAAGTTGCCCGTGTCGGGTATACCCACGATATCTCCAGGGAAAGCCTCGTCGACCACGCTTTTCTTCTGGGCCATGAATGCCGTTGGAGCAGCGAAACGCATCTGCTTCTCCTGACGCACATGCTTGTAATAGACATTGCGCTCGAACTTTCCGGAGCAGACCTTGACGAAAGCGAGACTCGAACGATGGTTCGGGTCCATGTTGGCGTGTATCTTGAATACGAACCCGGTGAATCCCTCCTCGTCGGGACTTACGGTACGTTCCACAGCGTCGACAGGGCGTGGCGAAGGGGCTATGCGCACGAAGGTGTCGAGGAGCTCCTTGACGCCGAAGGTATTGAGAGCGGAGCCGAAGAATACGGGAGCCGTCTCGCCGCGCAGGTATGCCTGTTCGTCGAAGTCGGGATATACGCCTTCTATCAGTTCGAGGTCGTCGCGTAGCCTGGCGGCATCTTCCTCACCTATGCGCGCATCGACCTCCGCGCTGCCTATGTCGGAAATCTCCACACGTTCCGTGACCGTCTGCTTCGACGGAGTGAACAGGTCGAGCCTATGTCCGTAGATATTGTATACGCCTTTGAAGCGGGCGCCTATGTTGATGGGCCATGTGAGCGGGCGCACCCCAATCTGCAGCTCTTTCTCGAGTTCATCGAGGATTTCAAAGGGGTCGCGGCCCTCGCGGTCAAGCTTGTTGACAAAAATAATCACGGGAGTGCGACGCATCCGGCACACCTCCATCAGGCGGCGTGTCTGCGTCTCCACACCCTTGGCCACATCCACCACGATAATCACCGAGTCAACGGCCGTGAGCGTGCGGAAGGTATCCTCGGCGAAGTCCTGGTGACCCGGCGTGTCGAGGATATTTATCTTATAGTCGCCGTAATCGAAGCCCATCACGGAGGTGGCCACCGATATGCCGCGCTGGCGCTCTATCTCCATCCAGTCGGAGGTAGCCGTCTTCTTTATCTTGTTGCTTTTCACAGCGCCTGCCACATGGATGGCGCCGCCGAAAAGGAGCAGTTTCTCCGTCAGCGTGGTCTTGCCCGCGTCAGGATGCGATATGATGGCGAAGGTGCGCCGCCGTTCTATCTCCCGGGTCAGTTCGTTGGCCATGTTCAGTTGCTTTCCTTTTGAAGTTTGCCTATGCATTCCTTGAGCGAATTGCGCCAGTAAGGGATATCCATGC
The DNA here is from genome assembly GCA_902494595.1 of uncultured Porphyromonadaceae bacterium. GTDB lineage: Bacteria > Bacteroidota > Bacteroidia > Bacteroidales > Muribaculaceae > Lepagella. Next base: position 1,564 of record CABUTY010000376.1, read on the forward strand.
CGAAGACATTCTTAATCTTGCCTTTCGACAGCACGGAATACAAGGGGCGCTTCGCCGGCGTGGGATAATCGCGGGTGGGAATCGGCGTCACCTTCATGTCTATGCCGGCGATGTCGAAAATCGACTTGGCGAAGTCGTACCAAGAAGCCACTCCTTCGTCGGTATAGTGGTATATCCCTGGCACCCATCTGTCGTGCTGCAGTATATGGTGAATGGCCCTGGCGAGGTCGCCGGCATAGGTGGGGGTACCTATCTGGTCGCATACCACCCGGATTTCGTCATGGTCCTTGGCCAGCCGGAGCATCGTCTTCACGAAGTTGTTGCCATATTCTGAATAGAGCCATGCCGTGCGGATTATCATGGCATCCTGACAGAAAGAGGTAAGGAGACCTTCGCCCTCCAGCTTGGTGCGTCCGTAGATGCTCTGCGGATAGGGCTCATCATTCTCCTCGTAAGGACGGAATCCCTGGCCAGAGAATACATAATCGGTGGATATGTGTATCACCTTGGTATTGCAGCGCTTGGCGGCATCACCGAGATTGCCCACGGCGCCCGTATTGAGGGCACTCGCCTTAAGGTCGTCAGACTCTGCCTTGTCGACGGCAGTATAGGCGGCGCAGTTGACCACTACATCAAACTTGTTATCCTCGAGAAAACGGGCCACCGCCTCGCGGTTGGTTATGTCGAGGGTATCATAGTCGGTATATGTGGC
>CABUTY010000377.1 GCA_902494595.1 uncultured Porphyromonadaceae bacterium
AATAATAGTCATGTCGCTTTGCCCACTCAACAAGTAAACCGTCCAATCCGCCAAAATACCGATAAATCAAGACCTTATCGCATCCTGCTTGTTTAGCAATCCGGTTAACTCCGATTTTAGTAAAACCATCGGTCTCTATGATATGGCTGACTGCATCCAGCAGGTTCTTTTCTGATTCCTTCAATTCCATATTGATTGTTGTGTCACTATGTGGTGACAAAATTATAAAAATTTTTGGTGACAACAAAATTTACAGTCCTGAAAGACAATCTGATTTAATAAATGGGAATCGAATATAAGTCGGAGTATAGTGCCTGATATTCTACAAGGAGTCTGGGTGTCAGTCCACTGAACTGTCGGAATTCGCGGATGAAATGCGACTGGTCGGCGTAGCCGTTGGCATAGGCGATGTCGGCATAATCGCGAGATCCGAGCTGCATCATCCGCAAAGCTCGCTGAAACCTCACTATGCGTCCATATTCCTTCGGATTCATACCGACACATTCGCAGAATACGCGCTCGAACTGCTTCTTACCGAGGTAGGCGATTTCCGCGAGTCTACCGACTTGTATTGATGGATTGAAGAGTATTGTAGAAAGAATTGCGCCGATTCTTTTGATGTTCAGCGACGGCTTGATTCGTGCGGTCAGCCATTGCTCCATCAACTGTATTGCCAATTCGGTATCAGAACAGTCAAAAATCTGGTCAGCGAGTTGGCTCAGTTGTCTGTTCTCAATATCGTATCCGGAAATTTCCTGATTATAGAAGGCGGACGGAGGAGTGCCGATGAATAATCCGATGGTGTGAGGATAGAACACAGCGACAATCATTTCAGCGTTGCCGTCCGAAGCAATATGAGCCGGAAAGTTGACCTGACCGCTGACGGTGAACTTGTTCTGCCGGGAGGATAATTCGGGTATATAAAGGGGGGAGCCACGATGAAATATCATTTGTGGACAACCGATAGGAAATGTCAGGTTGCTGAAAGGCTCATCGCTTTTCAGTGTCCAATAGTAGCGCAAATAAGGGCGCAGTTCTTCCCTCGGCTGGACGATTTTCATTTGTTTAATCCTTTATCCGTTTTATGAGCCAAGCCATATTTTCGCCGAGGTTACGCATATTTGCCATACCTTCGTCATCGCTGAGTACATCGCCGATGTTCTTGCCATAAACCATATTCCAGTATGTCGAGCCAACGACAATCATCTCCTTGTTGAGCATAAAATGATTCATGGTATCGACAGTTGTCATTCCGCCCCCGCGACGTACCGCTGCGACCGAAGCCCCGATTTTATGGCGAAGGAGTCCAGGATTGGTAGCGACAACAACGCCACCACGCTCCAGAAAAGCTTTCATTTTGGAAGAAACGTCAGCGGAATAGACCGGGGAGCCGAGTATTATACCGTCAGCTTCAACCATTCGGCTGAATATCTCCGCAAAACCGTCTTTAGCAAACACACAGTTACCACGACCTTTGCAGGCGAAACATCCCCGGCACGGCTGAATCTCATAATCAGCCAACTGTATCAGTTCTGTTTCAATGCCTTCTTTGTTCAGTTCTTCAAAGACTTCGCCGATAATGATGGCAGTGTTGCCATCCTTGCGTGAACTTCCGTTGATACCGATTACCCTCATGGTTTATAGTTGCGTTTAATCTCGGCGATTGACTTGCCGCCAATACCGAAGTTCTCATCAGGCAGTTACTTTATGGTGACAGTGAAGAACTGCTCCGGAATAAGCGTTATCTCGGAGGCCGTTGCTGTCAGCCGCTCTATCAGCTACCGCTTCTGTTAAGCGGTCAGTTTGCCGCTATCGATTGATATGAATGGCATGATCAGAGAATGGTTTTGAGAATATCATCGCAGAACATTGTCGGAGTAAACTCCACAATCTGATAGTCGGCGATACCGTTGATATTGAACGGGGCTTTTGCAATGATAGCGTCCACAGCTGTTCGGTTTTCAGCCTTAATCATAATCACTCCGCCCACACGAGGTGTCTGAGGCCCGGATGTAATGAAATTGCCGGCAGCATAATGCTCTGCAAGGTAATCACGATGCGCCTGCAGAAAGCAATCAACCACTTCAAGAGGCTTCTTGTATTTAAGAATCGCTATGAACATATTAATTTTCTGATTTTTTGCGATTTGTCATTATGGTTTCGAAGTTTTCTCGTCCCCAGTTGATGAAGGCTTCAACGTGTGGCATAAGGGTCTTGCCGAAATCTGTCACGGAATATTCTGTGCGCGGAGGTACATCAGGGAACAA
>CABUTY010000378.1 GCA_902494595.1 uncultured Porphyromonadaceae bacterium
CAACATCATGACATACTTCATGGCCTGACGCGACTCCGCTCCACCGAAATTGATGAAAAGCACCTTTACCGAAGTCTCCACCTCTCGAGGATAGAGGTCGAGCTGGTTCATCACATCGTAAATTCTATCGGCGCCGAAAGAGATACCTACGCCCGACAGACCCGGCATGCCGAACACGCCGGTAAGATTGTCGTACCTGCCGCCGCCGGTGATGCTCCCTATCTGCACATCCCGGGCCTTTACCTCAAGAATGGTGCCGGTGTAATAGTTAAGGCCGCGTGCCAGCGAGAGGTCAACCTCCACCTCAGCCTTGTGGCCCAGGAAGTCGATACCGTCGAACACTTCCCTCATCTCTCTGATACCTGCCATACCGGTCTCGGAATCCTTGAGGATGTCGGTCATAAGATCGAGTTTCTCAGCATTGCTGCCGCTCATGGTCAGTATGGGTTGCAGCTTCGCTATGGCCTCCTCCTCGAGTCCTTGGGCACGAAGCTCCTCATTGACATTGTCGAGGCCTATCTTGTCAATCTTGTCGATAGCCACGGTGATTTCCACAAGCTTGTCGGCGGCATCCATCACCTCGGCGATGCCGGCAAGAATCTTGCGGTTGTTGACCTTGATGACGATGTTTACTCCTAACTTGGCGAAAACGGCGTCGATGAGCTGGAGCAACTCTATCTCATTGTTTAGAGAGTCGGAGCCTACCACATCTGCGTCGCACTGATAGAACTCGCGGTAGCGGCCCTTCTGCGGACGGTCGGCACGCCATACGGGCTGTATCTGATAGCGTTTAAAGGGCATCTGAAGCTCATTGCGGTGCTGCACCACAAACCGTGCGAATGGTACCGTAAGGTCATAACGCAGTCCCTTCTCCGATACCTTATTGGTAAGCTTCACCACATTACGCTGCAGCAGCTCCTCGTCGCTGACCCCTTTCAGCCAGTCGCCCGAATTCAGAATCTTGAACAGGAGCTTGTCGCCCTCTTCGCCATACTTCCCCATCAGCGTCGACAGGTTCTCCATGGCGGGAGTCTCTATCTGCTTGTAGCCGAAGAGCTTGAACTGCTCCTTGATGGTGTCGAAAATATAATTGCGGCGCGCCATCTCCAGCGCCGAAAAATCTCGTGTCCCCTTGGGTATTGACGGTTTCATCTTATTTTGAGGTCGTTTTGTTTTGAGGTCGTTTGTTGATAATCTGTCAGAACTCCATCGACAGCCTTACGTTGAACTGCCGGCGTGTCAGATAATTCGGCACGGCATACTGGATGTTGTTGACATCTGTCACCCAGTAATAAGAGCTGACGTTGGCGATATCGAGTAGATTGAAGGCATCCACGCCGAGCACCAGGCTTTTGAACACCTTGTTGGGTTTCTGGTCGGGCGCGCCGAAGAACTGCCAGCTCACGCCTATGTCGAGGCGTTTGTAGGCAGGAGCCCGGAAATAAGACTCCGTTCGCTTTGTATGCGGAGGCGTCATGGTGAGGCCGTCGGCTATCACGCCGCGCAGACTGAACTTGAGGCGCGGAAACTTCGGCAGATAGTCGGTGAAATAGAGCGACAGCGAATATCTCTGGTCGCTGGGGAGCGGCACTTTCTTGCCGTCGAGCGTCTGCTGAGTCTTCATCAGCGAGAAACTGAGCCATGAGTCGCTTCCCTCCACAAACTGACCGAAAAGCTTCAGGTCAAGGCCCATGGTATATCCTTTGGAGTCGTTGTGTCCGCTGTACACAATCTTCAGGTTGTCGTATTCATAGCTTATGAGATTGTGCAGGTTCTTGTAGTAAACCTCGCCGGTAAGCTTGAATGGACGGTTGAAGGCTCGGAAAGTGAAATCTGTGCCGAGAATCACTTGAATGCTTCGCGGCGACTTTATGTCGCGGTTCAGGGCCACGCTGCTGTTGCCCAGGGCGTCGGTTACAGTATAACGGTACTCCTTATAGAAGGGGCTCTGGTAATACAGACCTGTTCCGAGACGGAAGATCCAGTTGGGCAGAGCGTTGGGACTCATGGAGAAATTCACGCGCGGCGATACAAGGAACTCCTTGTTGAAATCATTGTAGGAGAAGCGGATACCGGCGTTGAGGGTCATGTATGCGAAGTTGCCGCTGAAATAGAGGGCATCTTCGGCAAAGAGCGCGAAGCGGTTGATCGACGCGTCGTTTTTCGACTGCAGGTTATATATGAGATGCAGAGCGTCGGGCTTGTGAGGAAGAGAATAGCCTGCGGAATCACGCCACTCCCATTCCTTGGTACGGTCGCGGAAGTTC
>CABUTY010000379.1 GCA_902494595.1 uncultured Porphyromonadaceae bacterium
CCGCCGGCATCGTCAGCGCCAAGGCCCGCAGCCTCGGACAGAACCATAAGGGCAACCTCAGCATCGAAAGCTTCATACAGACGGATGCCGCTCTCAACCCCGGCAACTCCGGCGGCGCTCTCGTCAACCTCAAGGGAGAGCTTATCGGCATCAACTCCGCAATATACAGCAACACCGGTTCTTACGCCGGATTCTCCTTCGCAATCCCCACCTCCATCGTCAAGAAGGTGATGGCCGATATTCGCCAGTATGGCACCGTACAGCGTGCTGTCCTTGGCGCTACGATAATCGAACTTGATTCGAAAATTGCCAAGGAAAAGGGAATTACAGCCGTCAAGTCGGGTCTGCTCATCGCCGGTGTCAACGACATGAGCACCGCCAAGGAACTGGGTCTGCAGGAAGATGACGTAATCACAGCCATCAACGGCGTGAACGTTGCCAACCATGCTCAGCTTGTGGAGCAGCTCAACAAATTCCGTCCCGGCGACAAGGTAACCGTGACCTATTACCGCGACAACAAGAAGATAGAGCGCAGCGGCACCCTCCGCAATATGACGGGCTCCACGGCCATCACAAAGAAGGGCGATTTCAGCGAGCTGGGCTGCGCCTTCATGAAGCTGACAGCCGAAACACGCCAGCGCCTCGGCATCTCAAACGGCGTCCAGGTCAAGGGCCTCAAGGCCGGCGCTATCCGCGACGCCGGTGTAAAGGAAGGTTTCATCATCACGGCTGTCAACGACATGCCTGTCAACAGCTCCGAAGATATCGAGCAGATCTACAACAATGTGATGAAGAACTCCGACGACTACAAGGCGCTGATCCTTTACGGCGTATACCCCACGGGCAAGAAATACACCTATGCCGTGAACCTCGCCACCGAGTGACAATAGCTCAATAATAATCAAGCATACCCGCGGAGTGCGCCCCTGACAGGGAGTGCACTCCGTTTCCCTTTACGCTTTGACGTGCATAAAATCTATTGCCCGGAGGGCATTTGCTAAAGTAGAATATTATTGCTAATTTTGCAATTCAAACAGAACCCAAACATACACTAAGATAATGAGAAAGAATATCGTAGCGGGCAACTGGAAAATGAACACCACTCTTGAGGAGGGTGTAGATCTCGCAAATACCCTAAAATAATAAATAAAAGATAAGAAGGCCAACTGTGAGGTTATTGTTTGCGTACCGTTTACCCATCTTACCAGCGTGAACGCTGTTCTCGACAAGGAGCTTGTAAAGCTTGGAGCGGAGAACTGCTCAGAGCACGACAAGGGCGCCTACACAGGCGAAGTCAGCGCCGCAATGGTAAAATCCACGGGAGCAACCCACGTGATACTGGGTCACAGCGAGCGTCGCCAGTACTTCGGCGAGAACAACGAGCAGCTTCTTGCCAAGACACAGCTGGCACTTGCCAACGGCCTTACTCCTATATTCTGCGTTGGCGAGGTGCTCGAGCAGCGTGAGAACGGCACTTTCAACGAGGTTGTCAACGCACAGGTTGAAGCACTCTTCTCGCTGAGCGCCGAGGACTTCGGCAAGATCGTCATCGCCTACGAACCCGTATGGGCCATCGGCACGGGCAAGACAGCCACCGCCGAGCAGGCCGAGGACATGCACGCCAACATCCGCGCATGCATCGCTGCAAAATATGGCAAGGAAGTGGCCGCTAACACCAGCATTCTCTATGGCGGCAGCTGCAAGCCCGGCAACGCCAAAGAGCTTTTCTCCAAGCCCGATGTCGACGGCGGTCTGATTGGCGGTGCTGCCCTCAAGGCCGACTCGTTTATGGGTATCATCGAAGCTTTTGATTGATGAGATTACCCGTACGGATATTGACAGTATTGGCAGTGGCCGGAAGCATGTGGCTTCCGGCTGCCGCCCAATCCGCCGGCGACGACGTGGTCACCCGCATCACCGAAGCCTCCGACGGCCATATCACCATCGATATCCACCAGGAAATTCTGCGCCAGATTTTCCTTGACAACGGTGCCGAAAGAAAACGCGTGCAGACGCAGCCTTCGCTAAAGCCGGGTATCAACAAGCTTGACGGCTTCCGTATCCAGGTATTTTCCGATGGCAGCAACCAGCGCACTCTCGAGGCAAGGGCCAAGGCGCGTGGCAACGCCATTGTCGCCAGGTTCCCCAAATACCGAGGACAGGTATACTCTTATTCGAGTGCTCCCAACTGGTACACGCGCATAGGCAATTTCCGCACTCAGGCCGAAGCCTCCGCAGCTCTCGCCGAGCTTAAGAGCGCCTTC
>CABUTY010000380.1 GCA_902494595.1 uncultured Porphyromonadaceae bacterium
AAACGGAAGGAGGCGCCACCCTCCGAGATAATCTCGACATCATGCAGAAGAGCCTCTATCTCATTCTTGCGCCCTACGGCTATGTATGGCAGCCCTATGCGAGGCACTACCCCGCCTTTCAGAGAGTTCAATACGGTCTGCGCTATCCTGCGCGGCACTTTCCTCTTATCTTCCATTATATCGGTTGTCGCAAATTAAAAATCAATAGTTTAACAAATCTCTTACGTCGTCGATGTAATCCTTCACGATGTGCAGATGCCCGGCCTCGTCGGTCTCCACTATATTGTCGCCTATGTCGTCGAAGAATCGTGCGTTTATGTTGTCGGCGGCTATGGAGGGCATGAGGTTCATTTCCTTGAGTATTGGGGCCGGGTCGGAGCCGTCGAGTAATGCCGCCACGATGCGGTGCTCCGCATCGGCTGGAGCTGCGGATGCGGAGGTATGATCGGCGGCAGTTTCCTGGGTGGGGGTAGGGGCCGGTATGGCTTCCTGTTCGGCGGCGCGCTCCTCGTCGGTAAGCAGACTCTCCCGCGTGCTCGCCGCGGCGGTGCGTATGTCGGCAAGCTTGCTCATGTCGATCTTTATGCTCTGCAGCCGCTCCTCGCGTTCCCGCTCCTCCTCGGCCGCTATCGCCTGCTGTATATATGGCTCCGCCCATCTCTGATCGGCGTTATCCTTCAGCAGCCTGCCGGTGCGCAGATAACAACGCAGCACCCGATCGGCAGCTCCGATGTATTGACCGAAGATGTGTAGCTGGAAGTAGTAGCTGTCATAGCGGAACGCGTACCAGTTGGAACCAATGACGCGGTATTCATGGTGGCTGTCCAGACGATAGATATAGCCGGAGCTGATATTCTCGCGCATGTGATAGACGGCATTGGAGAAGGGATAGTAGAAAAGCTTCGACATGTGGCCGAATACGGCGTCGAAAAGGTCCCTGCCGCTTGCATCGCGATAATTTTTCACGCCGTATCGCCAGGCGGCGGCGAACAATCGTAGGCCGCGGTCGCCGGCTGCTGTCAGTACCGGACTTTTCGACATCCTCTTTGGGGCGAAAACCAGTATGGCCTCGGCCACTTCGCTGTCGGTGTAGGCATCGGGGTCTTTCAGTACGCCGAGTGCCTTGTCGCGGATTTGCTCCTCACTGCCGAGATAGCGCCGGGCACGGTCCGGACTCACATTGTGGGCTATGCATACCTCCAGCATCCATTTGTGCAGATTGCGCTTCATGACCCCGTCGCCGAAGTCGGCAAGAATAAACCGCTGTTCGAACTCCTCCAGCTTGTCGAGAATCTCTTCCGCCGTGTCGGATCCTATGCCGTTGATGGTCTCGTAGAGATAGAGGTAGGCGAACGACAGAGGACATCGCTGAGTGTCGCCGGCGCGGTAGGCGGTGCGCCATGTGAAGTAACCCCGCAGCTGGGTGGGGGTCAGCAGCTGGTAGGTGGGATAGTATAATTTCAGATTTCCGGAAAAGGGCTTGTTGTCTTCGAAGTCGGCCATGAAGAGAGCCTGCCGGTAGAAGATTTCGGCACGGCTCCGGTAGGGGTAATGATATTCACTGCCAATATTGCGCAGCTTTGCGAGGCGCGATTTTACAGGGTCTATGGCAGAGGCGGGTATCACACCTGCCGGCATCAGCGGAGTGGCTCCAAACACCTTCCCCGCGTCAGTCCCCGGGCCGTCCAGCTCAATGGCATAACCGCTGCCGTCGGCGGCCGCACTATACTCCGCCGGCTTCACCTTTCTCTGATTGTCCGTATGGCCCATATTTATCGATGACAAGATGGCTAAACCTCTTCTTATATAACGTAAAGCATCGTATATAATTATGGATTTATACCAATGAGCCGCATTGTGATGTCGGGGTTGGCGCCGGCTGAAAATCGCCGGGGAGCAGGAACGCCGTTCTGGCCGGTCCGTGGCAGGCGTCAGGGAATTCGGGATTTGCGCGGCTTGTGGCCATGCTTCCGGCGATGGTGCCGGCAGTATCGCCGCGGCTCTGGCACCGATAGTCGCCGATTATTCTGGAGAAGGTAGGTGCCGCCGGATGTTTGCTGATGGTAATCATGTAAGTGCCAGGACTCCGGTAATTATGGAAAGCGGCACGCCGGCAGTTATGAGGCTGATGCGGCTTGAAATAAACCGGAGGCATATCGCTCATGATGATTCCTGAAGAAAAATGAATAAAAAGGCTAAGAAGCTCAGCATCTTTAATCCAAGGAGCCGACGGCTTCTGGCGCTCCGGCTTCTGGCGCTCC
>CABUTY010000381.1 GCA_902494595.1 uncultured Porphyromonadaceae bacterium
AATATCGTCGACCTTCTGGAATATGCCGTGGAGCATGACGAGCACATAGAGTTGCTGAGCGACCAGACGAGCTGCCATGCCGTCTACGACGGCGGCTATTGCCCCGCCGACCTCTCTTTCGGGCAACGAACCGCCATGCTCCATGAGAATCCCGCCGATTTCCGCCGGCATGTGAATGAATCCCTCAAACGCCATTTCAACGCCATAAAGGCTCTCGTGGCACGCGGCACATACTTCTTCGATTACGGTAACGCCTTCATGAAGGCTGTCTATGATGCCGGCGTCAAGGAGATTTCCAAAAACGGCGTCGACGACAAGGATGGTTTCATATGGCCGAGTTATGTGGAAGACATCATGGGCCCGATGCTGTTCGACTACGGCTATGGCCCCTTCCGCTGGGTATGTCTCAGCGGCAAACATGAGGACCTGGTAAAGACCGACCATGCCGCCATGTCGTGCATCGACCCCACACGCCGTGGCCAGGACCGCGACAATTACAACTGGATACGCGACGCCGAGAAAAACAACCTGGTGGTGGGCACTCAGGCCCGCATTCTCTATCAGGATGCCATGGGGCGTCTCAACATAGCGTTGAAATTCAACGACATGGTCCGCAAGGGTGAGGTGGGTCCGATAATGCTTGGCCGTGACCACCACGATGTGAGCGGCACCGACTCCCCCTTCCGCGAGACTTCCAACATAAAGGATGGTTCCAACGTTATGGCCGACATGGCCGTACAGTGTTTTGCCGGCAACTGTGCCCGCGGCATGAGTCTCGTGGCTCTGCACAACGGCGGCGGCGTCGGCATAGGCAAGGCCATCAACGGCGGCTTCGGCATGGTCTGCGATGGCTCCGACCGCGTGGATGAAATCCTGCGCAAAGCCATGCTTTGGGATGTGATGGGCGGTGTGTCGCGCCGCGCATGGGCAAGAAATGAAAATGCCCTCAAAACCGTCAGGGAATGGAACGACACCCAGGGCGCCAACGGCTTCGCCATTACCGAACCTTTCCTCGTAAATCCCGAACTCCTTAAAGACATCTGAACATGAGACTTGTGGAATGCGTGCCCAATTTTTCGGAGGGCAGAGACAGACAGAAAATAGAGAGCATTGTCAATGCTATAAAAGAGAGTGGAGAAGTAAGGGTGCTTGACGTGGATCCCGGCGAGGCCACCAACCGCACCGTTGTGACCTTCGTCGGGGAGCCGGAAGCAGTTGTAGAGGCTGCCCTTGCAGGTATGCGTAGGGCAGCGGAGGTGATCGACATGCGTCTGCATCACGGAGCGCATCCGCGCATGGGCGCCACCGACGTATGCCCGCTGATTCCTGTATCCGACATTACGCTCGAGGAATGCGCCGACCTGGCGAGAGACCTCGCCAAAAGAGCTTCCGAAGAACTCGGCATACCCTGCTACTGCTATGAGGCTGCGGCCTTCACGCCCGAACGCCGCAATCTTGCCGTATGCCGCGAAGGCGAATATGAGGCTCTTCCCGAAAAGATGAACCATGAGGGGAAGGGTCCCGACTTCGGCGATCGTCCCTTTGACGAGGCTGCCGCACGTACCGGCTGCACGGCCGTTGGTGCTCGCGACTTCCTGATTGCCGTGAATTTCAACCTCAACACCACCTCCACACGTCGCGCCAACGCCATAGCTTTCGATGTCCGCGAAAAAGGGAGACCGAAACGCGAAGGCGGCCGCCTTACAGGGAAGCCCCTCAAGGACGAGAATGGAAATACCATCATGATACCGGGCACCCTCAAGGGCACCAAGGCTATAGGATGGTACATAGATGAATATGGCATAGCCCAGGTATCGATGAACATCACCGACATACGGGCCACACCGCTGCACAAGGCTTTCGATGAGGTGAGTCGTGCCGCCGCCGCTCGCGGTCTGCGTGTCACCGGCACTGAAATCGTAGGTCTCGTCCCCAAATCCGCAATCCTCGATGCCGGCCGCCATTACCTCCGTATGCAGCAGCGTTCCCTCGGAATCCCCGAGAAGGAGATTGTAAAAATTGCCGTGAAATCGATGGGTCTCGACGACCTGAAGCCTTTCGTAGCCGAGGAAAAAATCATCGAGGATATGCTCCGCAAGCCGTCCTGCGGCCTCGTGGACCTCACGGCCCGCGGGTTTGCCGACGAGACGGCATCCGAATCGCCGGCGCCCGGAGGCGGCTCTATATCTGCATACATGGGTGCTCTGGCCGCTGCTCTCGGCACCATGGTGGCAAACCTG
>CABUTY010000382.1 GCA_902494595.1 uncultured Porphyromonadaceae bacterium
ACAAGAATGACCCGCATGTTCTGGCGTATGGCGAACTGACATGGCGCGAGGCCTTCGGCCCCGACGGCCAGCTGCAGATGGCCGAAATACCTTTCACTTACTATGACAGGGCTCGGACCACCCCGGCACGTTATATAGTGATCGTGAGCTGCGCCTCCAAATTCGGCGACTTCTTCTCCGGCAGCTCCACGAGTGTAATGTATCTCGATGACTTTGAATTGATATATGAATAAGGTAGTCAGACTACTGTTGACAATATCAGTGATGACTCCGGGCTTGATGGCCCGGAGTCAAACTGCATATACGGAAATGAGTGAAAAGCCGGAGGTCAAGGCCGATACCGTGCACATCACTCCGGCGATGCTCGACTCAATGCGCAGCAACCGGCCTATCGAAAATTTCCAGCGTAAGCTGGAGTCGGTGAGCTTTGTCCCCAAGGGACAGTGGATTGCGGGCCTGTCGATTTCTTACTCGCAGTCGAACCAGAACAAGTACCAGTTCCTGGTATTCGAGAATCTGAATGGCGATACCTATTCTTTCAAGGTGAGCCCCAAGTTGCTCTATGCCATAAAGGATGATATGGCCATAGGATTCAGGTTCTCGTATCAGCGGGCGCTTACCAAGCTGGAGTCGGCGGATGTCAATCTGGGTACCGACGCTCAGTTCGGGGTAAAGTATCTTTACTCCTTGTCGCATAATTATTACGGCACGTTGCTCTTCCGCAATTATTTTTCGCTGGGGCGGTCAAGACGTTTCGGACTCTTCAACGAGATACAGCTTGAGCTTGGCGGCGGACAGTCGAAATTCACCAAGAACAGGGGAGCAGACCTTTCCGGCGCTTACGAGCAGAAGTTCTATGCCAATATCGGTATCGTGCCCGGTCTGGTGGTGTTCCTCAACAATTATTCTGCCGTAGAGGTCAATGTGGGCGTGCTCGGGTTCAACTATACCCACACCAAGACGATAAAGGACCAGATTTATATATCCCACAGGAAGTCGCAGCAGGCTAATTTCAGAATTAATCTTTTCTCCATCACCTTCGGAGCGTCATTCTATATATGAAGTTACGGCATTGCAGCTTCCCAAGACCTATGAAAAGGAATAGAGTCATAACAAGTATAATCGTGGCGGTGATGGCTATAGCCGTGGCACCGCCAGCAACTTCCGGCAAGAAGATAGTGATACCTGTGACGAGCAAGGTCAAGCGCGAGGCGCCGGCAGCCGCCGGGGGCGACAGTGTCGCCGTGGCCGCCAGACCTTCCTCAGGCAAGTATATCTATGTGCCCGACTCCATGGAGAATGATGTGCTCAGAGTGCTCGAGGGGCATTCCCGGGTTATCGACGATGACATGAATCTCGACCTCGATGAAAAGATTCTGCATCGCGGCGACACTCTTCCCATGGTGCTCAAACAGATTAATCTGGGCCGTTACGACCGTGGACTGTCAAGTCTGCTATATATACCCAAGGGGGCATGGTCGTTCGGCCTGACGGCAAGCTATGGCGAGCTCGAAACAAAAGATCTCGAGATTTTCGACCTCCTGTCTGACATTGACATCAGCGCCCATGCTTTCTCCATAAAGCCATATCTGCAGTATTTCATACGCAACAACCTCGCCATAGGTCTGCGGTTCGGATACTACAACGCGCGTGGCGACGTCAACTCTTTCAAGGTGGATATCGACGATGACATGAATTTCAACCTGTCGGATATCATGTACAAAGCGGAGTCGTATACAGGTGCATTCTTCGTGAGTCAGTATATCGGTCTTTCCCGACATGGCAGGTTTGGTATCTATAATGAGGTGGAGCTTGCCTTCACCTCCGGCAGCAGCAATTTCCAGCGCCCAGTGGAGGGTAAGCTGCGTAACACCCAGACCACCTACATGGATGCCCAGCTGAATTTCTCGCCCGGCGTGCAGTGCTTCATCATGAAGAATGTGTCGTTCCATGTGTCGTTCGGCGTCTTCGGTTTCAAACTGAGAAATGAGAAGCAGACGGAGGATGGCGTGAGCACCGGCAACCGTCTCTCGTCAAGCGCCAATTTCCGTTTCAATATCTTCAATATCAACTTCGGTATCGGGGTGCATATCTAATTTTAGAAGCGATGCATAAAAAGAACATGAGGTATGTCACGGCGGCTTTGCTGTCAATTGCGGCGTTGCTCCCATCGTGTATAAAGAATGACCTGCCCTATCCGCAGATTGTGCAGAACATTACGTCCATAGC
>CABUTY010000383.1 GCA_902494595.1 uncultured Porphyromonadaceae bacterium
ATATAAAACGCAGGGATTTTTGAGACAGTCCGGCTGCGGAAGGAAGGAGCATATAGGCATATGCGACTGACTGACAATGCCGGAATGGCCAAAAAGACCAAGTTTTATAGTTCAAGACAACCAACTACTTTCATAAAAATATGTCGATTAATTTTTAGCAACTACTTAAGTGATAAATGATAAGTGATATGCGTATAAGGAATCTGATACTGATGGTGTTGGTGGCTCTGTTTTGCGGGGGAGCCTTGGCGTGGAAACAGCTGCCGGCCTATTGCGAGGGGTCGATGCTGCCGTACGACTATAGTCAGGAAGAGCCGTTCACGTGGCCCGACAGTCTTACGCCGCGCTATTGCGCTTATGTGGCGCGCCATGGTGCCCGGTATATGACGGGCGAGAAAAAGTTCCGGAAGCTTGAGAAAGCTCTTCATGAATCTGAAGTCAGAGGGAATCTCACGGCGGAAGGCCGCGGGATGCTGGCAATGATCGACAGTATACGCAGTCTCAGCGAGGGCAGATGGGGTGAGCTTTCGGCTGTGGGAATCGCCGAGGAGCAGCATCTCGGCACAACCATGCACGACGACTTCCCACCTGTAGGCTCCGCCGCCATGCCTGTCACCACCATATCGTCGTTTGTGCCCAGGGCCATGATGACGATGTATGAGTTCAACCATGCCATGATGCTGGCAAACGATTCTTTGGATGTGGTTGCGGCTTCGGGACACACATATTCGCCGCTGGTATATTTCTTCGCCACCGACTCGGCTTACAGTGCCTACCGCAAGGATGGCGACTGGCGGGAGGTTGTGGAGAGATTTGAGCGTGACAGTCTGCTGACCGGTGGCGTGAAGCGGCTTTTCCGCAGCGTGCGCGGATTCAGCTCCAAGGAATTGCGCGGTCTTACGATGGAGATGTATTCGGTGCTTCAGTCACGGCGTGCCATGGGTCTGTCGGCACCCACCGACAGATGGATGACACCTGCGGAATACCGCAGTTGCTGGCTGGTGTCGAACCTCACGCATTATCTGCGTAACAATGTCACGCCCCTCGACTCGCGGCCCGTGGCCGAAGCGGTGTCGCAGCTTGTGGAGACAATCATTGACCGTGCCGACATGACAATGGCCGGGGGCGGCGAGCAGCCATGCTTCGACGGCTATTTCGGACATGCCGAGACATTGTTGCCCTTGCTGTCGGTGCTGAGAATTCCGGGCTGTCACGCCATGCCGCTCGACTGGAGCGAACTGTCGCGTGAATGGCAGTTGCAGCGCATCACGCCGCTGGGCGCCAATTTCCGCCTGATTCTTTTCAGCGCGCCGTCGGGCATAGCATATGCCGCCGTCCGTCTCAACGGTCGTAATGTGGAGCCGCTGAAAGGGAAAGGCCGTATCGTGGAATGGCGTGAGCTGTCGGCTTACTGGCAGAATATCCTCGGCTCGCTGACGCTACAGACAGTGCCGCAGAATCAGAAATAGGAGCTGCCGTCGAAGCAGTGAGTGCATATCTGGCATTTGGGAAGCCCGATGCTGCTCACCAAGGTTTCCAGGGAGTTGAAACGCAGCGATGTGAGCCCGAAGTTGGCGCGGATGCGCTCCACGAGAGCAAGGTATTCGGCGGAACCGGTCGTGGCATATTTGTCAAGGTTCTTGTCGGGGTCGCCTTCCAAGTCTTTGATAATACGCCGCGTGATGAGCTCAAGGTCGCTCTTCGAGCTGCTGAAGTTTACGAACGGACAGCTGTATATCAGCGGCGGACATGCTATGCGTATGTGCACCTCCTTGGCGCCGTAGTCGAAGAGTACCTTTACATTGTCGCGAAGCTGGGTGCCACGTACTATCGAGTCGTCGCACAACAGCGGACGCGCACCCTTGAGGATGGCGCGGTTGGGTATGAGTTTCATCTTGGCCACGAGGTTGCGCATCTCCTGATGCGCGGGCGTGAAGCTGCGCGGCCATGTGGGTGTGTACTTGGAGATGGCGCGACGGTAGGGTATTCCTTTGCCTTGAGCGTAGCCTATGGCCATCCCTATTCCCGAGTCGGGGATTCCGCAGGAATAGTCTACCTCCGTGTCGTCGTCTTTACCCATGTCGAAACCCATGCGGTTGCGCATGTCCTCCACATTGCGGCCTTCGTAGCAGGAGGTGGGGAATCCGTAGTATACCCAGAGGAATGAGCATATCTGCATCTTGTCGCCTGGCTTGCGCAGCTGTTCCACACCGTCGGGGGTGATGCG
>CABUTY010000384.1 GCA_902494595.1 uncultured Porphyromonadaceae bacterium
ATGTCGCTATTCGTCTAAAAGGCTTCATACAGTCGCAGGGGCTTACCAACTCGCAGTTTGCCGACAACTGCGGCATCCCCCGCCCGAGCCTTTCTCAGCTATTGGGTGGCCGTAACAAGAAAATTAGCGATGTGATTGTGGGACAGATTCATAAGGCATATCCTGAGCTGTCGGTTCTCTGGCTGATGTTTGGTGAAGGCAAGATGATGGTCGACAACCGGGAGCCGGAGGCTCCCAAGCCTCCGGCGGATAGAAATATTGGTCAGGAAGGGATAATGGCACCCGATTTGTTTGCCGACGATACGGAATTGCTGAATAATGAGCCGGACGCGGAAAATTACAGGAATGTCAAGCCGTTAAATATACCGCAACAAACCATTAAACATACTGATATTCAAGTAGAAAGCGTCAATAAAAAAACGATGGAACTGATGCAGCAAATAGAGAAAATGAAGAAAAATCCGCGAAAAGTGTCCCAAATCACCATCTATTACGATGATTCCACGTTTGAGACCTTCTATCCGAAGCGCTAAATCCATCGGCAGCATTTGAGGATGATGTTACGAGCTGTATGTGGCGGCGTCAGCCGCCATAGCGAGTAGGGCGGGTCAGACTGCATATAGGCGACGGCATCGGAGATGCTAATTATGTTTCATGACTTACTTGTCATCCTTGCTTCGGCGGCATTGTTGCCGGGTGTCCAGAAGCGAGTGTCGGCAAGCGCGTCGGGGAGATACGGTTGCTGCACGAAATTGCCGGGATAATCATGAGGATACTTATAGCCGGCAGCATATCCGAGGTCGGCCATCAGCTTAGTAGGCGCGTTTCTAAGGTGGAGGGGCACGGGCAGGTTGCCGGTGCTGTTCACGGTAGATTCAGCATTGTTGATAGCCATGTATGCTGAATTGCTTTTGGGAGAGGTGGCAAGATATATGGCGCATTCGGAGAGGATTATACGGCTTTCGGGCCATCCTATTTTGTTGACGGCTTCGAAAGTGGCGTTAGCGAGGAGCAGCGCGTTAGGGTTTGCGAGACCTATGTCTTCAGCGGCCAGAATCATCAGACGGCGGGCAATGAAAGCAGGGTCTTCGCCGGCGGTGGTCATACGGGCAAGCCAGTATACGGCAGCCTGAGGGTCAGAGCCACGTACCGATTTTATGAAGGCGGATATTATGTCGTAATGCATCTCGCCATTGCGGTCGTAGGCCAACGGATTCTGTTGAAGTCTGTCGGTCACGATGTCATCGTTGATTACCACCGTTTCGCCGTAGGGTGTTGACTGCTCTATGAGATCGATTATGTTCAATAGTTTGCGGGCATCGCCACCGGAGAAAAGGAAGAGAGCCTGCTTCTGGCGGATGTCGAACTTACGTGCGGCGAGAATCGGATCTTTGGGCAAAGCACGGTCAAGAAGTTGCTGCAGGGCATTCTCGTCGAGGGATTTGAGGGTATATACCTGAGCGCGCGACAGAAGAGGACGTATCACCTCAAACGATGGATTCTCCGTGGTGGCTCCTATAAGCGTGACAGTACCGTTCTCCACGGCGCCAAGCAGAGAATCCTGCTGCGACTTGTTGAAGCGGTGTATCTCGTCGATGAAGAGGATAGGTCGTCCTTTAACGAACATGCTGTTGGCATCGGCGCGGCATCTGTCGAGAATCTCGCGGACATCCTTGACGCCGGAGGTCACAGCCGAGAGTGTATAGAAAGGCACGTCGGTCATGGCGGCCACTATACGTGCGAGCGTGGTCTTGCCCACCCCGGGAGGACCCCAGAGTATGAACGACGTGACCCGGCCAGAGTCAATCATCTGACGGATCACCCCGTTTGGTCCTACAAGATGTTCCTGACCGATATAATCGTCGAGAGAGGTAGGACGCAGACGCTCTGCTAACGGTATGTTGGCGCTATTCATATACTTATATCTCTCTTATCTCTAAAACGTTAATGAGACGGTCAATGTTGAAGTCGAAGAGGGTATTCACCACCATGTCAGCATCATTTCGGAGGAGCTCGGCGTCAAGCGTACCGGCCACGCCCACCACGAAGGCGCCCGCGTTCTTGCCGGCCAAGACTCCCTGTGCCGAGTCCTCGAACACCGCGCAGCGCACCGCCGGCACACCCGCAAGCCTGGCGCCCAGAAGATAACCCTCGGGGTCAGGCTTCGATCGATGCACCATGTCGGCCGTCACGATATGGGTGAAATATTCCTTGAGTTCG
>CABUTY010000385.1 GCA_902494595.1 uncultured Porphyromonadaceae bacterium
CAACGCTGTGCACAGCAATGACCGGCGGGTTGTCCTCGCTCCATTCGCCGGGGTAGCAGTCAATAAAGAAAAGAATGCCGCCCTCGCCGTTATCATGGGTTGGCTTGTGATAAAAGGTGATACAATTTCCCCCGTTTTGGTGGTGAAGGCCATATTCTTCTTTAACTTCAACTTGCCCCATCCAATTCAGCGGCATCTCCATAGAAAAACCCAGCTGATGATTCACATAGAGAATTGAGGATGGTTCCTCTGCCGATGCAGACTGATTTGGGATGGTATCCGCTCCGTTTGTTTGATCCTGTACTTCGTTTTTTTCTGAACATCCACTCAAACACAATGTGAGTACCAGAAGCATGACGATCCCTACAGAAAAGAGCAGAGAATTCTTTTGCTTCAATGCTTTTAGGTAATGTTTCATTTGCAATCTCCATATAATCTCTGCTTTCAAAATAGCATGAGCTAAAGGGCTTACTGGAACCGGTAGCCTTGCGTGGTCAGCGCACTGAGATAGGCTAGGTATATTTCGCGCTGATCAAAATAGATAAGCTCACTATTATCCACCTCGTGAAATGAGACGATTTTCTCCGCCTCATCTACCCACACCGAATACTCCTTCATATGTCCCTCCCGATCTTGTTATGGTATTTCGCCTCAAGACACTTTCACAGCGAAACTTCCGTAAAACACTGATGCCTTCTTACGCAGGTGTCATCGTCAGCGTATAGTTTGCGGTGCGAATCACGATCTGCGTTACGATGCTTTTCGCCGTGTCGACGCTGAGCTCGGCGGTGTAGCCGGTGAAGCTGTCCTCCGCATAGGAGACATGCAGCGTCCAGGTTTCCGCACTGCCCACAGCGGCGGTGCGCTTGAAATCCGTGATGTGCTTGCTGCGCGCACCTGTGAACTGGCAGTCAAGGAAGCATTTGCCGATGTAGCTATTCTCCGCCCATACAGCCACCTCGGCATAAATCGGATAGCCAACATCACCTAGTTCCGGGCTGTTGCCGGAGATGCTAATCTGTTCATCGCTTGCAAAACCGCCCTTGACAGCATAGTAATTTGCAAAATAACTGACACCGTTATCAAAGAACGGAAACGGCTCGGCAGTAAATTTCACGGTGGTGACATCCGGTGTGCTGCTGACGTCGAGCGCGGCGTCGAAACCCGTCTTCTTGCCGCCGCCTTCAAGCATGCCGCGGTATTTGCCGCCCGTGGCGTATTTGTTGTTGAGGATCGTGAGTGCCTTGTCGAGCGCGGCGTCGCCAGTTCCCGGTTCAACCGGAGCAGGGGCCGAGGCTGAGCTGGTATCGATACGCAGACCATTCACAGCATCCCACTGATAGCTCCAGCCGAAAGAGTCGACCGCATAAGCCCATGTGAGCGGGAAATAGGTGATTCCGTTGTAATTGAAAATGGGATACTTTTCTTCCTTGTTATTGATCTGTGCGCCGTTAACGCTGATCTTATAGCTGGGAAGCGTAACAGAAACGCTGCCGCTTTGCTTTTTCCCTGTCTCGGCAACATAAGCCGTGCGTGCGCCGCCAGCCGTGATATCCAATGTCTTGCTTCCACCGTTCCAGTCAGTGCTCACACCCATGAATCGACTGAGATGATATGTCATGGGAAAGTAAGTGATGTTGCTGTAAATCAGAAGCGGATACTTGGCCGTTTTATTATCAATGACCTGACCGTTGAGCGTTACCTTACCAGTAACAACGCTTGCGCGCATTGCTGCCTCAGCGGTTGGGATGGCACTTAAGGCCACCGTAACGCAGCATACTATTGCAAGTAAAGACTGAATAATTCTCTTCTTCATGATTGAACCTCCTTGTTGTATAGCTGTATTTTGACAATTCATCGTCTTATCGCATTTCCTGTAGTACTGCTTGTAACTTGCTTTTTAGTACTTTACAAGTTTTCAATCGTTGTTGGACCTCGATTTTCACTTTTACAAAACACCCCCTTTCGTCGTTCGTCGAATTGATTTTGCTGCTTTATAAATGCACCAGGCGGTCTATTTCTTACATAATTTTTGCTTTTTGACATTTCAGCCAATTAGAGCATTGTCCCTTTGTGCAAAGTTTCAACTTGTGTTCTGGGACTTGTTTTATCTGCCAAACGATGCTTATAATCATTTCGCGGGGTATTTCACCTCGTGAGGAGGTTGTCCATGCTATCGTACTTACTCGCTGCGCTGGAAAGCGAAGAAGA
>CABUTY010000386.1 GCA_902494595.1 uncultured Porphyromonadaceae bacterium
AAAGGACAGGCTGGAATACGAGGCGATGATGAGAGACCCGTCAACCGCCTATCTCGTGGATGATGCCGAGTTTGACAGGCAGATTGATGAACTGGGCGTGACGGAAATAGGAACCGCCGCCGGAATGTATATCGAGAGAGGTATGTATAAAGTTAAAAAGGCAATCCAAAATTTCTTCCGGGAATTATTAGAGATGCTCTTTCAGGCAGCGTCGCTCACGATAGACACGATAAGGACATTTTTCCTGATAGTGCTGGCTATACTCGGCCCGATTTCCTTTGCCATATCAGTCTGGGACGGATTCCAGAATACACTCGTCCAATGGATATGCCGCTACATTCAGACCTACTTATGGCTACCTGTCGCAGACCTATTTTCGACCATATTGGCGAAAATCCAAGTCCTGATGCTTCAGAACGACATTTCGGAACTGACTAATAATCCGAATGTTGACCTTGACGGAAGCAATACGGCTTATACGGTGTTCATGATTATTGGCATTATCGGTTATTTCACAATTCCGACTGTCGCAGGCTGGATTATTCAGGCAGGAGGCATGGGCAGTTACAACCGCTCCATCAACAACACCGCTATGACAGGAGGCTCGTGGGCCGGAAGCGTTGCCGGTGGTGTGGCAGGCAATGTCGCAGGGCGCATCGGCAAACTCCTTAAATAGTATTCTGACACTATTCAAACACTGATTAAATGGAATTTAAGTCATTAAAAAACATCGAGACCTCATTTCGGCAGATAAGGCTGTTCGGCATAATCATGGTATCGTTATGCGCCTGTGTCGCAATCGGTGCCGTGATACTCTCCCTGAACTTCGCCGAAAAGCAGCGCGAGAAAATCTATGTCCTCGACAACGGCAAGTCGCTGATGCTTGCCTTGTCTCAGGACATGGAGCAGAACAGGCCGGCGGAGGCGCGTGAACACGTCCGCCGCTTCCACGAACTGTTCTTCACCCTGTCGCCCGACAAGTCGGCGATTGAACACAACATCAACCGCGCCATGTCACTGGCCGACAGGAGTGCCTACAATTACTACTCCGATTATGTGGAGAAGGGATACTACAACCGCATCATCGCCGGAAACATCACACAGGTGTTGCAGGTGGACAGCATAGTCGCCGATTTCAACGACTATCCCTATCAGGTGAGAACCTATGCCCGGCAGATGATTATCCGTCAGAGCAACGTGACAGAAAGGTCGCTCATAACACAGTGCCGCCTTTCCAATGTATCGCGTTCCGACGACAACCCCAACGGCTTCATGATCGAGGGTCTGACAATCCTTGAAAACAAAGATTTGATAACCACAAAAAGAACATTGTCCCAATGAGTATAAAACATAAAATCCGCAACCTCGTGGCACCCTTATATAATAAGGTGTGGCACGGCCCAAAGGGGAAAATCAAAGAACGGGTAAAGAAAGCCTGTGACGATATGCCCCACAAGCAACGCCTTATGGTCGTTACCATTCTTCTCTCGGCATTTATTCTTGTAGCCTTCTTCGTGTTCGGACACGCCTGCTACAAGATGGGTGCCGGCCACGCTCGGCAGGCGGTAGAGATAGAGCATATCCGGCAACTGGAACTTCCGACTGAGAACAATTCCGATGTTCCTTCTAAAATGATTGAATATGAAGCTGCTCGATGACCTCAAAGCCAAGTTCACGCCCAAGACTGTGGCTGAACGGGAGCGGCTCAAACGCCTCACGGTCTATACGCTGCTGATACTGTCCTTTCTCGTATGCTTGTGGATCATCTTCGCCCCAAGCGGCGAGGATGAGGCGGCAAAGGGGAAGGCGAACATGGAGCTGCCCGACCAGACTTCCGCCGGTATGCCCGACACTAAGCTGAAGGCATACGAACAGGAGGCGGCGCAGAAAGACAAGTCGCGCAATGACAGCACAATCAACGCCGTATCGCTCCAGCTCGACACGGTTACTGCCCCGGCAACGCCGACAATCCCTGACGAAATCCAGAACTCTGCGGCGGCATACCAGCAGGCGCAGGCATCGTTACAGGATTTTTATGTGCCTGACTACAATGAATCGGTGCAGGTAGCCGAATTGCAGGCACGGATTGATGAGCTGGAGATGCAGAACGCCATGACACAACAGCCTCAGCAGCCCAACGAGATGGAACTACTTGAAAGGTCTTACCAGTTGGCGGCGCAGTATATGGGCAACGGCAACAATGCCGACGG
>CABUTY010000387.1 GCA_902494595.1 uncultured Porphyromonadaceae bacterium
ATTGACCATGAGATTGCCGAAGCGCGCCGCAACCGTCCGGCGTGGATAAAAATCAAGATCAACCATATCTCCGACAGGGAGATGGTGGCCAAGCTCTACGAGGCGTCGGAGGCGGGCGTGAAGATAGACCTCCTCGTAAGAGGCAACTGTTCGGTGGTGCCGGGAGTCGAGGGTTACAGCTCCAATATACGTGTCCATGGCATCATCGACCGCTATCTGGAACATTCGCGCATCTTCGTGTTCAATGCCGGCGGCAAGTCGCGCACTTTCATGGGCTCGGCCGACTGGTTGCCGCGTAACCTCGACCGACGCATAGAGGTAATAACCGAGGTCACCGACCCTGACCTGAAAAAAGACCTTCTCAACACCATCGAGACCGGCATGGCCGACAATACCCATGCCCATCTCCCTGGCGACAACGATGCGTTGCCCCCCTCTTCCCTCCCTCCCCTTCGCTCCCAGGAAGCCCTGTACAATCATTATAAGAACCTAAAGCAATGAAAGAAACCACATATGCCGCCATCGACGTCGGCTCCAATGCCGTAAGATTGTTGATAAAGCGCACCGACGGCAATGGCGCCGCCGATGATGTGCGGCTCGTAAAGCTCCTGCTGCTCCGAGTACCTCTGCGCCTCGGATTCGATGTCTTCGCCAAAGGCGAGATTTCCAAAAAGAAGGCCGAGGACGTGGTGCGGTTCATGAAGGCCTGCCGCCAGCTCATGAAGATTTATGATGTCGACAGGCTGCGGGCATGCGCCACCTCCGCCATGCGCGATGCCGCCAACGGTCAGGAGATTCTCCGCGAAATCCGCAAGGAAACCGACATACGGCTGGAGATAATCTCTGGTCAGGAGGAAGCTCGAATCGTATTCAACAACCATATAGAGCGCGGCGAGGTCGACAACGGCAACTATCTCTATGTCGATGTGGGTGGCGGCAGCACCGAACTCAATCTGCTGTCGGGCGGCAAGCTGATGGAGACGAAGTCGTTCAACATCGGCACCGTGCGTATCCTTACCGGAAAGGTCAGGGATGCCGAATGGGAGGAGATGGCCGATTTTCTCGACTCCATCCACAGCCGCTATGGTAATATCAGAATAATAGGTTCGGGCGGCAACATCAACAAGCTCTATAAGCTTGCCGGTGTCAAGGATTCGGGCATGAAGTCGTTCGCGGTATCGGAGCTACGGCGTCTGTTCGACGAACTGTCGCCGCTGAGCGTGAGCGAGCGCATGGAGAAGTACGGCATGCGCAGCGACCGCGCCGACGTAATCGTGCCGGCATGTTCGATATTCCTCTTTGTGGCCCGCCATATCGACGCCGTCACCCTGATTGTTCCCACCATCGGCGTAGCCGACGGCATCATCGACGGCCTTTTCCTCGATGATTTAGATAGAGTTTGAATTTAACACGAATTTAATTTTTGAGAGTATTATGGAAATCCTTTTCATCCCCCCGAAGGGTCTTTCCGGTGAATTTCACCATGTCTCGTCAGTCGCATATCCCGATATGCTCCCTCCTCAACATGTGAAATTCCCTCGAAAATCCCTCTTCGGGTGAATGAAAGTTAAATCCAAACACTCTCTTAAACGGATAAGGACAGCGTTCGGGTGCGCAGATATAATTTTGTCTCAAAAAAAGATGATGAAAGACAAAATTATCAGGATACCTCTTGTGGGTGCCATTCTTCACGACTGGGAGATAAGCCGCGATTTTGCCGCCGACACAAAGCCGGTGACTCCGGATGTCTCCGAAGATGGTTCTTCAAGTGCCGGCTCATCGGCATCGGTGGCGGCATCGCCCGATGAGCTGGATTTCAATTTCAGTCTCAAACCCTGCATGTTGCAGGGATGGACGGCGTCGCGGTCCGGGTTTCCGTCGGCAAAAGTGGACTTCGCTTTTCCTGCCGCCGACTTCCCGAGGGTGTTGGGATGGTTCACGGGTAACTTCGAGGGTGTGACATCACCGGCTTCGTCGGCTTTGCTGCGCAGCGTGTCGGAGGCTTGTGAGAGAGTACTCACGGGGTATGTGGCTGATGCTACGGCTGCCGACCTCTTCACGGCTCCTTTCCGAGTAGGATGGGCTTTCCGCTACAAGAACGGCTCGCGTAAGATGCTTCGCGTACCGGAGCTGCTGTGCGTGGCCCGGGAATCGCCGGCCTTGGCCATTGATTCGTTTCACATCGCCGAGACGTCGGCCGCG
>CABUTY010000388.1 GCA_902494595.1 uncultured Porphyromonadaceae bacterium
ACCTGGCATCGCTTGTGGAAAATCAGCCCGTCGGTAAGCTCGTGGCCAAGGTGGAAGGGAATGTGAGTGTTCCGTTGCGCGACTGGCGCGAGGCTGCCGGAACGCTGACAGCGGCTGTGCCTCTGCTGACAGTCAACAACAATACACTCGAGAATATCAATGCGACGCTTAACCGAAAGGGGAAGTCCCTAGAGGTCAAGACAAG
Organism: uncultured Porphyromonadaceae bacterium; assembly: GCA_902494595.1. Taxonomy (GTDB): domain Bacteria; phylum Bacteroidota; class Bacteroidia; order Bacteroidales; family Muribaculaceae; genus Lepagella. The sequence goes on from CABUTY010000388.1 coordinate 206, forward strand.
CGTGGAATGCGCGTTGGCATCGCTGGCGCTGGAAGGCTCCGGCATGATTGACGGCCCGGCATCGGCGCTGAATCTCGGAGGAAAGATAGGGCATCTGGATCTTGCCGCGCTCGGCCTCGGATCGAAATATGTGTCATCCTTAGGGATTGGCGGCATCAACGCCGATGTTCACGGGAGCAATGTAGACAACCTCACGGGGAGCGTGCGGCTTGACGGCATAGACGTGAAGTCGGCCACCAAACAATGGGGACTCCGGACATTAGGGCTGATGGTCAGCGGTGACAGCGAGCGCAAGACGCTGGTGCTCGACAGTGACGCCGTGGATGCAGAAATGGATGGACAGTTCCGTTTCAGCGAGATGCCGGCGATGGTCACGGGCATACTCGCCGAGGCATTGCCCGCATATGTGAAGGCGCCGGCAGGTAAGGAGCTTGCCCCGGCCGACTTCTCATACAGCCTTACCGTCAAGGATGCTCCGGAACTGTACGATGCTCTGGGAGTGCCTGTGAGTCCCGGCGCACCCGTGCGCCTTTTCGGTAACGGCGATAACAATGTTATTACCGCCAATGTGGATGCTCCTTATATTCTCAAGGGCAACAAGCTCTGGAAAGGAATAAGCCTCAAGGCCCGGGCGAGCCGCAACAAGGGTATCGACATCGACGCCGGCGGCAAATTCCCCGGCAAGAAGGGATATATAGAGGCCGGCATAAACGCCGAGGCAAGGGATAACGGCGTTGACGCCATGTTGAAATGGGGCTTCGAGGAGGGTTCCGACGGCGGATATGTCGACCTGGGAATGCAGATTGTAAAGAACGACGACGGGAAGGATTCCTATTTGTTCTCCTTCAATGATGCCGACATAGTGATTAACGGGGCACACTGGGGTATGGCGCCGGCGCGGGCCGAACTTACCGGCAAGCTCCTCGACATCGACAATCTCAGGATAGGCAACGGCAACCAGTACATACATATCGACGGCAGCGCGTCGGACCTCCCGGGCGATACCATCACCGTGACGCTTTCCGACATAGATCTGGCGTACATCTTCAATACGCTGAACATCAATTATGTGACGTTCGGAGGTATGGTCAGCGGCAAAGCGCTGGCGTCGGAGATTTTCAGCAAGACTCCCTATCTGGAGACCCGTGGCCTGCATGCCACCGACTTCAGCTACAACTATGCCAATGTGGGGAGCGCCGACCTTTACGGCCGTTGGGAAAACGCCGACAAATCAGTCCGCATTGAAGCCGACATTGACAATGGCCGGGGAAATCATACCACAGTCGACGGCAATATATTTGTGACACGCGACTCGCTGGCCATCAATTTCGATGCCGACAAAATAAACATAGCACTGATACAACCCTTCCTGTCGAACATTCTTGACGATGTGCAGGGAGAGGGCTCCGGCCAGCTTACGCTCTTCGGTACCTTCAAGGACATAACCATGACGGGTAAGGCTTATGCCGATGAAGCCTCGGTGAAAGTGGGATTCACGAATGTGACATATCATGGTTCCGACTCGGTATATTTTTACAAAGACTGCATAAGCATTCCCGGCTTCAGGGTTTACGACCGTTACGGCAACAGTGCCTTGTTCGAGGGCACCGTGCGCCATGACTATTTCCACAATGCGGTGGTTGATCTTCGGCTCAGGGATATCAACAGGATACTGGCACTGGATACCGATTCGCGTCAGAATCCTCTGTATTGGGGTCATGTCTTCGCCAGCGGCGCCGGATATATCACGGGGCGCCCGGGCTACACGATGTTCAGCGTCAACGCCACCACGGAGAAAGGCTCCGATTTTACCTTCGCCATGGATGAGACCCTCACGGCGCAGGAGTATAATTTCCTGACATTCACCGACAAGGGGAAGACGGAACGTGAGCTTACCATAGAGGAAGAGTTTGAGGAGAAGTACAAAAACCGGAAAGCCGACGAGGAGACGGACGACCCGAGTGTGTTCGAGATGGATATGGCTG
>CABUTY010000389.1 GCA_902494595.1 uncultured Porphyromonadaceae bacterium
CCCAAGCGTTGCAGACATAGTTGCCCACCTTGAGGTTGATGCTCTGGGGAATATTGTCCACACCCTTGTATTTGCGCATCACACCACGCGCATTCTCTATATATACCATGCAGTTCTGACGCAGGTAATCATTGTCGGCGGGGACAGCGCGTGTGGGAGTCACGTCGCCGTTCATCTCGGTGGTGATTGACAGAGAGCCTTCGCCGCCATCGCCGAAAGGTGCGTCAAGCGAGCAGCCGCCCATCATAAGTCCGGCACCACATACCATAGCCATGAAGGCTTTTTCCTTAATCCATTTCATAGCTGCAGTCAGAATTGAAGTATAAGACTCTTTGTTGTCTCTCCGTTGGCATCCTTGACATGAAGCTTGAACTCATGCCGTTCACTGCCGAATATGGCCATCATGCCCATAAACGTGGAGATGTCGAAGTTTGCCTCCTTCTTGCCGCCCATGTTGGTGGGGAAACCGAGGCCTTCGAGAGCGGGCCAGTAGTCATTGGCAGCATCGCGGTTAACGAGGTCGAGACGCGACTGCAGACCGATGCCGGCAAGTTCCTCGGGGGTGAGCTTGTTGGAGATAATCTCGCAGGTAAGCTCCTGGAAGCCCCCTTCGGCAGTGCTGACAATCCGGAATGCGCAGGGTGTCGAGGCCGTGACATTCCAGGGAGTGTCGAACACCATTCCCTCGGAGCCCGGAAGGATCTGGGGAGCCTTGCCCGGTTCGGGATTGTCGGGATCCTCCTTGGGACGTTCACTATCATCGAGCGGGTCATCGTCGGCCACTTTCACATCACGGTTTACGTCGTCGACATTGACACTGGCATCCACCACCACCTCGCCGCCGACAGTGCCGCCGGTACCACCGCCGGGGTTGTGGAGCTTGAAGGTAATCTTGTACCAGTATCCTTTCTGCACGTTGGAATAGCTCTTGGTCTCCACCACGCGAGAACCGTTGACAGTGCCGTTGAACGTGGCCACGAGCGTGGTTTCTCCGTCGAGCCTGTAATAACCTGCCTTGCCGGCATTAGCCTCCTCAAGGCCGAAATGCAGTCCGTTGTTGTCGCCAACCTTTACCTCGACATACGAGTCGGATGACATCACGCCGGCGAGCGAGGCGTCAAAGGCGATGCTGGCCTTCACATTCTGCAGCGAGCATTCTATGGGGTCAATGTAGGATGTTATGTCATATGGATTGACGTCGAAATCCTTCGACTCGCCTAAATAATAAGGGCTTTCCCACTCGGCCTCGCGGTTCTCGCCATAGCTTGCCACAGCCTTGTAGGTGCCGGCGGTAAGGGTCACCACATCAGGCATGTCGCCGTAACGGTAGGTGGAAGAGGCTATTGTGTTTCCGGCCTTTACAAAGGCCACCTTGAAATCGTCGAGATTCAGGTCGGCGCGGGTAGCCTTCTTCGACACCTGCACATTGCCGCCGCTCGCCGTCATGTCGAGTGCGCTTTTCAACACCTCCCCTTTTTCTTCGGTCTCCTGTCTGAAAGGAGTATCCTTCGAGCATGCCGACAGCAAAAGGCCTGCGGCAAGCATCGATATCATATATATCTTTTTCATCTTACTTCTTTTTGAGATTGCGGCGCGGTGCCTTGGTCACTGTCACCGGCTCCGTATATCCGAGTTTGACATTGTCGAGAACAAGTACCGAACCCACGGCAAACGTGTGGTACGTATTCTCAGGGAGATGGTGTACATAAGGCGATACGGGCAACGTACCCTCCCATTCCTTAAGTTCGGAACCAGACGGCACCTTCACCTCGGGAGTGACACCCTCGGCGGTGGAACGGAAACAAACATACAGTTTTGCCGCCTTCTTGCCGAAGGGATACGACGGGATAGCCACCGAAGCGGTGGTCATGTCGGGCGTTGCCGACAATTTCCGGGAGGCTGTTCCAATAACATTACCCTGAGCGTCGGCCACGCGGAACTCTACCTCGGCCTGCTCGCCGTTGACGGGGGTATATTTATAGTCGAACTGCAGCGAGACGGGACGCGAAGAAAAGGCCATGCCGCTGTTCTTGCCGCCGGTCACGCTGTAGCTGCCCAGGAAGAGTTCGCCGGCACTTCTGCTCAACGATGCCTTCGCCGGCGTGTTGGTATTGTAATAGGTGGTGCTGAAGAACTGTCCCGTCTTGGCAGGTTCCGTGCCGTTATGGCTGTAGCCTACGGAG
>CABUTY010000390.1 GCA_902494595.1 uncultured Porphyromonadaceae bacterium
GATTCTTCGGACGCATGCTCTGCGACAGCTATGGGCCGGAGTCGATGCTCAAGGCCTATGTGGGAGGCGGCATCACCGGCGGCATCTGCTATATCGCAGCCAATGTACTCTCATTCGGAGGGGCATCATGGCTTATGGGTTCCTCCGCCGCGATTCTCTCCGTGATGGTATACACGGCCTTGCGACAGCCCGACCGTGCCGTAAACCTCTTTCTCCTCGGAGCCGTAAAGCTCAAATGGATAGCCCTTGTCACCGTGGTCATCACGCTTATAGGAGCCACGGGGATACCGCAGCACTGCGCCCATATCGGGGGTGCCGCTTTCCCGTTGCTGCTGTTTGCCTATGACAAAGCCTCCACAAGAAACCGACTTCCTCGCCGCCGCGTGCCGCGCTCACTCAACGCCGATAAGCCCCTGCGACCCGTAAGTCCTCGGAAGCACGAGGAGACTCCCCCCGGCAATCAGGCCTCCTCAATGCATCCCTCCGACGAAAACATGCTCGACAGTCTCCTCGACAAAATACGCATCTCCGGATTCAGCTCACTGACTGAAGAGGAAAGGAAGCTGCTCGACGAACTATCAAGCAAAATCGACTCTAAATGAAATTACCGGTAATTAGTCCTATTTTACGGATGATACTGTCGATAGCGTCGATGGTATTGTTTCTGCTGACCGCCTTGTCGGCCTATGGAGGCCGCATCAGTCCCGTGTACACAGGTCTGCCGGGGATAGCCGTGATGGCTATGCCCTTTCTGGTGGTATTTTCGGCGGTGGTTATAGTTTGCTGGCTTGTGGCACGTCGGTGGATTACCGCCGGTATCGGCATAGTGTGTCTGCTGGCGGCATGGAGTCCCATCTCCTCGGCGGTACCGTTGAAATCGCCGCGCAACCCCCGACAAGGCAAGGACTCCTTCACGCTTATGACATGGAACTTCCTGCACGGCTGGGACCAGAACGTCACCCCAGAGACGCAGAAAGGGAATGAATCCCTCGACTTCATACTCGACATGGATGCCGACATAGTATGCCTGCAGGAACTCCGCTACTGGACACCCGACGAGGTGCCAAACCTCGGCGAAGGATACAGCCTGAAGTTCCTCAAGAAATATCCCTACATGGCATTCCAGGCCAACAACGACAACCGTGTATTCTCCAAGTATCCGGTAAAGTGCATACCGTCGGAAGAGATGGCGCGACGCATCAACTATGTGAGTACGGAGAGCATAGAATCGCTGGCCAACCCGATGCGGCATTTCACTTTCTACGAGATAGACATCCACGGCCACAAGCTGATGGTTGCCAACTGCCACCTCTTCTCCCCCGGGCTCAGCGAGGAGGAGCGCGAAGTGGTGACCGACATTACGGGAGTGTCGTCGGCCAAGGCAAGCGCCAGAGAGTTCAAGAACACCATCTTCGGCAAGATCAAGCACAGTTTCCAGATTCACAAGGAGGACCTTGAGGTGCTGACCCGCGCTCTTGCCGACTACAACGGTCCGATAGTGGTATGCGGCGACTTCAACGACGTGACGGAGTCGTACGCATGGAACATCATGAAGAAAGCCGGCTACAAGGATGTATACGCAGAGGTAGGCTTCGGCCCTATCGTGACCTACAACAAGCATATGTTCTGGTTCCATCTCGACCATATCTTCTATCGTGGCCCGCTGCGCCCGCTAAACATCAGGAAACACTCCATCGATACCTCCGACCACTATCCCCTGGTAGCCACTTTCGAGTTCGACTGACCGGACTCCAATACCCGCATTCCGCAAAAATATGGGTGGCGGAAAGCCGGCGGCTTGTTTATTTGCCGGAAATGACTTAAATTTGCAAAATTATTGAAGCAGAGGGAGATTCAACTCCCGCCAACTTCAAGCTCAGCACAAACAAATAAAAATCGGAATACCAAAATCGACACGATTTTCATAACTAAATCGCATTAGAACAATTGGTCTCCTAACCAGAAAAGAAACACAAAACCAAAGAAGGTTATGGCAGCGATGCCACGATTGCCAAGACGACAAGAGAAACTATGGAAGAAATCAAGAAACCAAAGCGACCGCGGATAGGTTCGACCTCGATGAACACGGTCAGTGACTATGGCGACAGCGAAAGCCGCTACGAGAAAGTGAATTTTCCTTCCGAAGGGAGTAGCGCCGGCGAGAGCCA
>CABUTY010000391.1 GCA_902494595.1 uncultured Porphyromonadaceae bacterium
CGGGCACCTCCTCGCGTTTTGTGCCCTAGTCGGCGGAGCTACCCAAAGGACTCCTCGAAGTCAAGGGCGAGGTGCTCATAGAGCGGCAGATACGCCAGCTCCGTGAGGCCGGAATCGATGATATCACCATAGTGGCCGGTTACAAGGCCGAAATGTTTGGATACCTACGCGACAGGTTCAACGTGGATATAGTGGTCAACGAAGACTATCGCCGCTATAACAACACATCATCGTTGATACGGGTGCTTGACCGCCTCGGCGACACGTATATCTGTTCGTCCGACAACTACTTTCCCCATAACGTGTTCAAGGGGGAGCCGGGCATGAGTTATTATAGTGCCCTCTATGCCGAAGGCGACACCAAAGAGTACTGTCTCGACGTGGATGCCGACGATATCATAACCGGCGTGAGGGTTGGGGGGCATGACGCATGGTATATGGTAGGACATGTCTATTTTTCCAAAGAGTTCAGCGAAAGATTCATCCCGATACTGCGGGAGGAATATGCGAATGCCGACATCCGGCGGAGCTATTGGGAGGATGTGTACATAAAGCATATCGAAGAGCTGCCGGGGATGCAGGTACGCAGGTATGAGGCGCATGACATAGAGGAGTTTGACACCCTTGACGAGCTGCGGGCTTTCGATGCGGAGTATCTGCGCAACACCCGCTCGGCCATAGTGGCCGACATAGCGCGATGCCTCGGTTGCGGCGAAGAGGAAGTGGACGGCTTCTGCAACATTCCTCACGATGGCGACCACTTGTTGTTCACTTTCCGCAAAGATGGCGCGGCATACCGCTATGACGGCTCCTCCTCTGATAAGATTACCGGACCCGATATAATCACCGCACTATGAGTATGGCTGTAATACAGGCTGTCGGCAAAGCACCCTATGACAATGAGAATCTTCTGCGACACCTTCGGAACATCTTCCCCGACAAGGATATCTCTGGCGCGAAGCTTGCCCGCATCGGGGGCATGAGCAACAAGAATTTCAAGGTGGAGCTCGACAACAGGAGCTATGTGCTGCGTGTTCCCGGCAACGGTTCGGAAGGAATGGTGGAGCGCACCGACGAGGAGTACAACGCTCGGGCGGCCTGCCGTATGGGCATCAATCCGCCGATAAGATATTTCGATGCGTCGACGGGCGTCAAGCTTGCCGACTTCATAGAGAATGCCGAGACGCTGACGGCAGCCACAGTGCAGCGGCACGACAACATGCGCAAGATAGCACATATCTACCGCACTGTGCACGGCTCGCGCATACGGCTGAGGAATGAGTTCAACATATTCCGGGAGATAGAGAAGTACGACAAACTCATGGAGCGTGCCGGCGCCGTCATGTACGAAGGCTGGGAGGATGTCCGGCCGCGCGTGATGGCGCTGGAGGAGCGTCTGAACGTGCTCGGCGTGGACCTGAAGCCTTGCCATAACGATGCACTCTACGAGAATTTCATAAAGGCACCGGACGGCACAATGTATCTCATAGACTGGGAATACTCCGGGATGAACGATCCCATGGCTGATTTCGCCGCCCTCTTCATCGAGGCCGGTTTCGAAAAGGAGAACGAGGATTATATCCTCGCCGAGTATTTCGGCGGTGATGTCCCGGCGGATGCCCGCGAGAAGATACTCTGCTATCAGATACTGTGGGACTATCTGTGGGCGCAGTGGACTGTCATCAAGGAATCGAAGGGCGATGATTTCGGCACCTACGGGCAGGACCGCTTCAACCGCGCCATTGAAAATCTGAATATACTTGACCTCCGATGAGGCCAAAAATGAACCTTGACTCCAATGAGAGAAGAAAATACAGAGAACAATAGGAGAATAGACTGGATGACGATGCTCATCCCGTTTGGCATAGTAGTGGTGTTGATGGCCATATTCATGGCGATGCCCGCGGAATCGAAGGATGTTGTTGACACACTCCGGGGCTTCTTCGGCGACACCATAGGCATATACTATCCGCTGCTGGCCATAGGGGCGGTGCTTGTGAGCGTATATGTTGCGGTGACCCCGAAGTACGGCAATGTCAGGCTGGGCAATATCGACAGGCCTGCCTACAGCAACTTCAAATGGGGCACGATGATATTCACCTCCACGATGGCTGCCGACATAATGTTCTATTCGCTTATAGAATGGGCGTTGTATGGTGGCGAGCAG
>CABUTY010000392.1 GCA_902494595.1 uncultured Porphyromonadaceae bacterium
CTCCTTAAGATTTATCAATATTTTGGGCATCCGGATGCCCGTTGAATCCACAAAATTAGGCAATACTCGGCGATTAGACAATATTTTCGGAAGGAAGGAGCAAAAATTGGGGAATTTTTTTTAAATTTGCAAAGAATTATCGACGGGGGTAGTAAAGCGCCCGGCGACACGTTGCGGAATGACCGCACAAGATGAACACAAAGAAAAGCGAAACAATAAAGATTTATGAAACCAATCAAGAAAAGCTTCAGACTGCCAGACGGACGGGAAGTTACGATCGAGACAGGGAAGCTTGCCAAGCAAGCTGATGGAGCTGTAGAGGTACGGATGGGCAACACCATGCTGCTGGCCACCGTATGTTCGGCCCGGGAGGCCGGCGAGGGGGTAGACTTTATGCCCCTCACTGTAGAGTACAAAGAGAAATATGCCTCCATCGGGCGCTATCCGGGTGGATTTCTGAAACGCGAGGGTCGCAGCAACGACTATGAGATATTGACCTCACGTCTTGTGGACCGCGTGCTCCGCCCCTTGTTCCCCGACAATTATCATGCAGAGACGTTTGTAAATGTGATTCTGTTCTCGGCCGACGAGAACGACGCCCCCGATGCATTGGCGGGACTTGCGGCATCGGCGGCCCTGGCTTGCAGCGACATACCTTTCAACGGCCCCATCTCGGAAGTACGCATAGCACGTGTTGACGGCGAATGGGTCATCAACCCCACCTTCGAGCAGATTGCCAAGTCCGACATAGAGCTGATGGTAGGTGCCACCTATGACAACATCATGATGGTGGAGGGCGAGATGGACGAAGTGAGCGAGGGCGAGCTTCTGGAAGCACTCAAGGTAGCTCATGAGGAAATCAAGAAACAGTGCCTCGTGGTCAAGGAGCTGGAGAAAGAGGCCGGCAAGGAGACCAAACGCGAATACAACCATGAAGTTAACGACGAGGCTTTGAAGGCCGACGTACATGAGAAGTGCTACGACAAAGCTTACGCCATAGCAAAGGCCGGGAGCGCCGACAAGCAGTGGCGCAACGAGTCGTTTGCCGCCATATGCGACGACTATATCGCCGCCTTACCGGAGATGACCGAGGAGCAGCTCGCCAACTATAACGAGGAGCAGCGCATAGCGATGGTGAAGCGCTACTACCATGATGTGGAGAAAGAGGCCATGCGCCGTTGCGTGCTCGACGAGGGCATACGTCTCGACGGCCGCAAGACCACCGAGATCCGTCCCATATGGTGCGAGGTAGATTATCTTCCGGGTCCTCACGGAGCCGCTATATTCACACGCGGCGAGACCCAGGCCCTGGTAACCACCACCCTCGGCACCACGCTCGACGAGAAGATTGTGGACAACGTGCTCGACCAGAGCAAGGAGCGCTTCCTGCTGCATTACAATTTCCCCCCCTTCTCTACAGGCGAGGCCCGGCCGCAGCGAGGTGTCGGACGCCGCGAGATCGGCCACGGCAATCTTGCCCACCGCGCCCTCAAGCGCATGTTCCCCGATGACTTCCCCTACACCTGCCGTATTGTCAGCGACATTCTGGAATCCAACGGTTCGTCGTCGATGGCCACGGTATGCGGCGGCACGCTGTCGCTGCTGGATGCCGGCGTGAAGATGAAGCGTCCTGTAGCCGGCGTGGCTATGGGTCTCATCAGCGACGCCGGAAATGTGAAGTATGCCATACTCAGCGATATCCTCGGCGACGAGGACCATCTCGGCGATATGGACTTCAAGGTGACCGGTACGGAGAAAGGCATCACGGCCACACAGATGGATATCAAGTGCGACGGTCTGAGCTATGAGGTTCTCGAGAAGGCCCTCAACCAGGCCAAGGATGGCCGCATGCACATCCTGAACATCATCCACGACACCATACCTGAGGCTCGTGAGGACTACAAGCCTCATGTGCCGCGTCTGGTGACCATCGAGATTCCCAAGGAGATGATCGGTGCGGTAATCGGTCCTCAGGGCAAGGTGATCCAGGGTATCCAGGAGGAGACAGGCACCACCATCAGCATCGACGAGGACGAAACGCTGGGCATAGGCCGCGTGGAGATAGCCTCGAAGGACAAGGAGAGCATCGACGCCGCCCTTTCCAAAATCAAGGCTATCGTGGCACAGCCCGAGGAGGGAGAGATTTACGACGGCACCGTC
>CABUTY010000393.1 GCA_902494595.1 uncultured Porphyromonadaceae bacterium
ATGCCGTTGTAAAACCTTATAAAGACAAAAAGATACCGGAAAGATGATCAACAAGTCAGTTCGCGGCTTCACGCCCAAATGGGGTGAAGGCTGCTTCATAGCCGACAACGCTGCCCTTATCGGCGACGTCACCATGGGCGACGAATGCTCCGTATGGTTCGGTACCGTGCTCCGCGGAGACGTCAACACCATCACCATCGGCAACAGGGTGAACATCCAGGATGGATCGGTGCTTCACACCCTCTACCAGAAGTCGACCATCGAGATTGGCGACGACGTCTCGATAGGCCACAATGTAGTGATACATGGCGCGAAAATCCACAATTACGCCCTGATAGGTATGGGAGCCATCGTCATGGACGACGCTGAAGTTGGCGAAGGCGCCCTTGTGGCCGCCGGATCCGTAGTGCTCAGCCGCACCAAGATCGGCCCCCACGAAATGTGGGCCGGAGCCCCGGCGAAATTCGTCAAGATGGTGGAACCGGAAAAAGCCAAGGAGATGAACGTCAAGATTGCACACAACTACCTGATGTATTCACGCTGGTACACCGAAACACCGGAAGAAGCCGTCAGAGAAGCGGAAATTGAAGTCCACGCCGAGACCGACAATAAGAATTGACTACCGCGGCAGACTCTACATAATCGAAAGGAGGCACGATAATCACCCCGAAATAAAAATGTAATAGAAAATTTTGTCAACTCGGCAACTTTATATAATTTTGCAGCGCTTTTGCACCCGTCATGCAAAGACGGGGGAGTTGACACTTCAACCGAAAAGCTCAAACATAAAAACAAAACTAAAAAAAATACAAGACCAAACATGATTATCGTACAGGTAAAAGAAGGCGAGAACATAGAGAAAGCACTCAAGAAATTCAAGCGCAAGTTTGAGAAGACGGGCATCATCCGCGAGCTGCGTAGCCGTCAGGCATTCGAGAAGCCTTCGGTTACAAACCGCAAGAAGATGGTGAAGGCTATCTACGTTCAGCAGCTGCGTCAGGCAGAGCAGTAAGAGCCTGTTACCCAACGAATACCTCATACTCAGTATGGTCCCTTCGATGGGACTGTACTGATTTGTTGTATCTCTACACGCCATGTCACTGACGGATTTCGAACGTTACCTGAGGCTGGAGATGAACCGCAGCCGTCACACCGTGGAGGCCTATCTGCGCGATGTGTCGCAATATTGCGCCTGGACGGACAGCACCCCGGAGGCTCTGCTTTCCGACCATGCCGTAGAACCCAACGACATCCGCGACTGGATAGGCACACTGGCCATGCAGGGTGAGAAACCGGCTTCCCTGCGACGCAAGACCCAAAGCCTCCGCGCCTTCTTCCGCTGGGGCATGACCATAGGCTTATGCCATGCCAACCCGGCTGCCGATGTGGTGCTCGCAAAGCTCCCACGACATCTTCCCGACACAGCCAAAGTGTCGGAAATAGAGGAGATTATCGCCACCCACCCCACCGACACCATCCACGACCTAAGAGTGTTGATGGCTCTAAAGATGCTCTATACTCTCGGGCTGCGGCAGGCGGAACTGCTGTCGGTCACCGATTCCGATATCCGCCAGGGAGCCGGCGGCGCCGAGATAAGGATAACCGGCAAAGGAAACAAGGAACGTATTCTTCCATTGCCTCCTCAGCTTGCCGAGGATATCCGGCAATGGCAGCGCGAGCGCGACAGGCACTATGATGCGCTTCCCGAGCCGAAGCCATTGCTGGCGGCACGGCACGGCGCTTTATCGAAGGGGACGCTTTACACCGACATCCACAACGTGCTGGCAGGCACGTCGGCAGCCCGCAAGAGCCCGCACATACTGCGCCATTCATGCGCCACCGCACTCCTCAACAATGGCGCTAACATCGATGCCGTGCGTCAGCTCCTCGGCCACGCCTCCCTCGCTACCACCCAGATATACACCCATCTTTCGCCCCGCGAACTCCGCCAGGCTTACAACCATGCTCATCCCCGCGCCTCTTCTAAACCAGACAGCGAAGACTGAGCAAAATCCCGAGGCCGTTCATTTTTTCCGCTGTCATGTGCACATATTCCGGGAATTATTGTTATCTTTGTAGACACATCCGGACAGAGGCTCCGCGATGCAGTCGATAGAATGAACCAGAGCCACGCCGCAAGGCCGGCTCGCAACACC
>CABUTY010000394.1 GCA_902494595.1 uncultured Porphyromonadaceae bacterium
ATGCCTTGCGGTAAGTGAAGGCTTCTCCGAGGGATGCTGTCATCATTTCGGCGCGTGTAAGCTTGGTGCCGAGGGTGTCGGCGGCCACATGCGTGCATACGTCGTCGGCATAGAATGTCTGGTTTACAGTCATCAACGACGGGTCGATGGGAGTCCGTTTGTCGTAAAAGCGCGAAATGCCGACAGCCCCGAACACGAACTTGGCTGTGTCGGCAGTAGCCGTGACCTTGCCGAGGTTGAAGCAGCGTTCCACCGTGGAGCCGCCATTGCCGTTGCTGTGCATGGCAGGGTTGATTCCGCCCACGTTATCGGGAGCCGTAATGGCGCCGTAGTTGTAGCATTCGCTGAGGCTGGCCGGGCCATAGCCGCCCCATATACCTCCGGCGCAATATCCCTTGTCGGGCAGAGTGCGCGTCACAGTAACGTTGCCGAAGTTTACGGCATGGCTTATCTGGGCTATGGGCATGGCGCCGGTGCCTATCACGCCGGCCGCCGAGGGCATGTTGCTCTCGATGTCGCCGCTGTTCCATATGCGGGTGGCTGTGGCGCAGCAGGAGCCGAACACGCCGCCTACTCCGTTGAGGCTTGTATTGGTCTCGTCGGCGATTTTTACGGTAATCTTGCCGGTGTTATGGCAGTCGGCCACAACCTGGCCGCCGGTAACCTTGCCAGCCACACCTCCCACAGAGGAGGATTCGCCCGAGATGGCGCCCGAGTTCCATGAATTGCTGAGAGACGAAGGATAAGTGGCGTTCGACTGCATCTGTCCTATTATGCCTCCCACAGCGTATCCGGTGCTAGAGAAGCTGGTGATGGAGCCGGTATTATAGCAGCTGTCGACGGTACATCCGTTGGTTATGGCGCCGATAATTCCCCCTACATATCCTTTGGCACGCAGCGAAGCCGTGTTGCCGCAACGGATTATGTAGCTGAGGCCGCTGCCGGCAGTCTGGGGAGCGATACCGCCCACATAGCCTCCGCCTTCAACATTGATGGGAGCTTCGTTGACACAGTCCTCGAAGCGTCCCGTCTTGCCTACACGGCCCGCAATACCGCCCACATGCATGCGCCCGTTTAGCACGCCCTGGTTGCGGCAGCTGCGTATGGTGCCGAGGTTCATGCCGGCGATGCCGCCCACGTATCTCTGCCCTGTCCATGTGGTGCCGGTGGTGTTCTTGACCTGACCGACATTCCCCTTGTTGACGCAGTTCTCTATCAGAGCGCCGTTCTCCACCTGGCCTGCGAAGCCGGCGATATAGTCGTAATTGGAGCTATACTCGTCGCTTACAGAGCCTTCGAACAGAGAATTGGTTATTGAGGCGCCGTCGTACATCCTTCCGGCGAAGCCTGCGGAATTGCCGCTTTTGCCGTTAATCGACATGCGTGACACGCAATTGTCGATAGAGCCGTAGAGCAGCCCGGCGAACGAGCCAACATAGCTTGCAGCCTTAATCTTGCCCTCGAGGGTGAGGTCATGCACCTTGCCGTTGGTACCTACCGTGCCGAAGAGACCGATGTTCTTGCCGGTCTTGGTGGTCTCGTCAAGGAATGTTATGGCCGATATGGTCTTTCCGTTGCCGTTGAAGTCGCCCTGGAACTGCACGCCGGTGCGAGCTATGGGCGAGAGGGCCATGGTGTCGGGGTAGACGATGTCGTTCTCCACGCGGAAGAAGTAGCCGTCATAATCCATGCCCGACGAAGCCATGAAGTTGGCGAGCAATGTCAGGTCGTCGGCACTCTTGATGCGGAAGGGACTGGCGTCGGAGCCGTTGCCTTCGAGGATGGCCGGGATGCTCTTCAGCGCATACTCCTTGGTATAACCGTTCTTGTGCACAGCCACGAGCGTGTCGGCCACCACGGCGTTCTCGGGAAGGGTGATTGTCAGATTACCGCCGGAGAGGCCGAAATCTTTGTTGGCCTTTAGCGACCATACTATGTCGGCATTGGCCGACAGAGGCGTGGCGCGCAGCACGTTGGAGCGTTTCTCGTCTTTCTCGAAGCGCAGGAAAATGGCACGCGGCGCTATGCCTGACTGCTGGGCGTCGAAAGCCTTGAGCGAGGGATAGGCGTCGGCGCGGAAGGCGAACTTCGCCGCATCCAGGCCTTCAGGGAGATTGGTGC
>CABUTY010000395.1 GCA_902494595.1 uncultured Porphyromonadaceae bacterium
TAGGCATAATCTTCGGCATGAGTCTGGTGCTGCTGCTGTTCCAGTTCTGCATCGCGGGGCTCTTTTCGCGGCGCAATCCGTTGAAGTTGCTGTGGCGGATGCTGCCGGCCTATTTCACTGCGTTGGGCACACAGTCGTCGGCGGCCACCATTCCCGTGACGCTGCGCCAGACCATAAGCCTCGGCGTCAGCAAGGACATCGCCGGCTTCGTGGTGCCACTGTGCGCTACGATACACATGTCGGGCAGCGCCCTCAAGATTGTGGCATGCGCCCTTACCATCATGATCATGGAGAGTCTCCCCTATGACCCCGGCATGTTTTCGGGCTTCATACTGATGCTGGGCATCTCGATAGTGGCGGCGCCCGGAGTGCCCGGCGGCGCCATAATGGCCTCGCTGGGACTGCTCGCTTCGATGCTCGGCTTCGGCCAGACTGAACAGGCCCTCATGATTGCACTCTACATCACCATGGACTCCTTCGGCACGGCCTGCAATGTCACAGGCGACGGCTCCATCGCCATTATCGTCGACCACTTCTTCGGACGCCGGTGATTTTTATAAATTTTTAAGAACAGGAGCCTTTGTTTTGCAGGTTGGTGAAGAATTATTTATTTTGCAGCAATTCCGTCAACTCGTCCGGAACTGACCGGAAAGCTGTGCGAGTGGCAAGCCCCCGGGCCCCGCTTTCACAGCAGAAGCCACAAGCTGAGGGTTTCGAGGGCGGGACATCGCAGAAGAGTCTGCGACTTTATATTTCAGGGCTGTAGCCGCTGTCGGCGTGTCCGGCGTGGATCAGCCCAGGCGTGTATCGACGCTTCTTTCTCTTGACCCTTTGAAACTTCGCAACTTTCCTTGGTAACTGTCAAGATGACTGGGCAACGGTGACGCTCACAGGTATGTATATTGTCGTGACGGCATGTCGCGGCTCCGCTATTCGTAGCGGTGCCGGGTTATGGCGTCACGGATGATAGGCATATCGGCGTGAGGCTTCTGCTGTTGCTCGCTCCTGCAGTTACGGGCAATGCGAAGGCCTCAGAGGGCAGGAGCGAGCGGAGAAAAGCTCCTCACGCTTTTTTTGTTTATGGCCTGAAGTGGAGCTGATAAGGCACTAACCCATTTATATGATGAAACATCTTAACCTGTGTTTGGCCGCCTGTATGCTCATGCTTCCGGCCATGGCCATGGCCGATGTGATCTGTCTCACTTCCGGCAAGGAAATCAAAGCCAGGGTGGTGACCGTAGGCGAAAAGGAAATCACCTACAAGAAAGCCGACAATCCCGACGGCCCCAACTATGTGGTGCCGAGCGAGTCGGTGTTCTACATCGAGTTCGACAACGGTCAGCGCGAGGTCGTCACGCCTCAGGACGGCAGCCGCACCACCACGGCCTCGCAGCAGCAGAACGTGGTGGCCTCCCCGACGTCAACCCCCTCCGGAAATACCCTTTTGGACGCCGTCATGAATGGAGCCGGCGGAATGGAGGTTGACGAGGAGGCCCGGAAACCCAATATGTTCCCCGACATGGGCTTTATGCCCCGTGTTACCGTGGGTTATCAGGGAACAAATTCCGAAAGCGGCAGCATCAATTATGACTGGGAAGGACTCTATGCCGAGATTGCGGCCATGTATATTATGTCGATGGGACGTACATCGGCATGGTCGGCAGGTGTCAGCTTCACCTGGCTTCAAGGTGACATAAAAGCTTATTCAGGCAAAAAGCCCTCCCGGAAAGACTGGCCCATGCTCAACGCCACTTATGTGGGCATTCCTATATGGTATTGGTGGAAAAGCGAATATTTTATGTTCGGAACCGGAGTCAATATCGATTTTCTCATTCATACATCGCTGGATGGCGAAAAGGTAAAGGATGCGCTCAACGGATTCCGGGCGCCATGGAAAATATATGGCGGCTGCAGTCTTGGCATTTTCGATATAGGCCTTCAGGTAGGTTTTGACTTTTCCAATGCCTTTAAGGGGGAAGGAATGTCATGGAGCCCCACCATTACTGTCGGAGGCACTGTGGGAGTAAGATTGGGTAAAATCAAGAAGAGATGAGGGGTGTAGGTATCGTCCTTTTGTGCGGCAGTCTGGGAATGAGCGGACTGTCGGCGTTTGCCGACGA
>CABUTY010000396.1 GCA_902494595.1 uncultured Porphyromonadaceae bacterium
ATCATAGGAGTAACTCCGACGACATTAAAATTACCTCCGCCCCGTCTCTTTTCGGCATATTTTCCGAGGTATCGTCGGTCACGATGCCCGCATCGCTCCCTCCTCGGCTCGGAAAATCTGCTCGAAAAGAGCCGCCCCTACGGCCTCGAAATTTTAAGGAACGCGCTCTTAAGAAATGGTTAGAATTTGGCGAGGAAACACTCGAGAGTGTTCTCCATGAGGCATGCGCGGGTCATGGGGCCGACGCCGCCGGGCACCGGGGTGATGAGGGAGGCTATTGGAGCCACCTCGTCGTAGTCAACATCCCCCACGAGCATGCCCGTATCGGGGTCGCGGTTGATGCCCACGTCAATCACTACGGCACCAGGTTTCACGAAGTCCTTGCCGGCGAATCTGGGGCGCCCCACGGCCACCACGAGAATATCAGCCTGCGCGGCCACCTCGGGGAGGTTTTTGGTGCGGCTGTGGGCGATGGTTACGGTGGCGTTGCGGTCGAGAAGCATCTTGGCCATGGGCAGACCCACGATATTGCT
Organism: uncultured Porphyromonadaceae bacterium; assembly: GCA_902494595.1. Classification (GTDB taxonomy): domain Bacteria; phylum Bacteroidota; class Bacteroidia; order Bacteroidales; family Muribaculaceae; genus Lepagella. Next base: position 534 of record CABUTY010000396.1, read on the forward strand.
GCGTCCTATCACCACGGCCTTCTTTCCCTCGAGCTCCACGTTGTTGTCGTCGAGCATCTTCATGATGCCTTTGGGCGTGCAGGGGGCCACATGGGGCCGTTTCTGCCACAGTCCGGCAACGTTGGAGGGGTGGAAGCCGTCGACATCCTTCTCGGCGCTTATGGCCTCAATCACGCGATTTTCGTCGATATGGCGGGGTACGGGGAGCTGCACGAGCACTCCGTCTACTTCCGTGTCGGCGTTGAGTCGCGATATCTCGGCCAGAAGTTCCTCCTCGCTCGTGCTCTCAGGCATACGGATGGTGGTGGACCGGAAGCCCACCTGCTCGGCATCCTTCCCTTTGGAACGCACGTACGTCTGGGAGGCGGGGTCTTCCCCTACGAGTATCACTGCCAGATGGGGGGCGCGGCCATATTTCTCAACGCATTCCCTGACTTTTGCGGCCACATTCTCCTTGGTGGCCTTCGCCAATGCTTTTCCGTCGATGTTCATATGTTTGTTTTCCGTCGATGTTCAGTTGTTAACGGTAGTTTCCTTGGCGCCTATGTCGGAGCGGCAGAAAAGACCGGGACTCTGTTTGAGAATATTGCGGGCATCTCTGAGGGCTTTGTCACGGGCTTCGGAGAGAGATGGGGCATGTGCGCCCACCATCATGACGCGGCCTCCCTTGCTTACAAGAGAGCCATCCACGACAGCTGTGCCCATATGGTGCACAGTCCCTTCGACTGAGTCTATGCCGTTGAGGACTATCCCTTTGGCGTAGGAGCCGGGATAACCTTCGGCGGCCAGCACTATGCCGAGGAATGTGTCGGGATTCCATTCTATATCGGTGTCCTTGCCGTCGAGGACGGCGTCGAGGACCTTGCAGAAGTCTGACTTCATGCGTGGGAGCACCACCTCCGTCTCGGGGTCGCCGAAGCGGGCGTTGAACTCAATGACCTTCGGTACGCCATTGTTGAGGATAAGGCCTCCGTAAAGGACACCGGTGAAAGGAATCCCTTCGTCGGCCATAGCCTTTGCCACGGGGCGCATGATGGTGTCGAGGGCGGTCTGCCGTATCTCTTCGGTGACGAAAGGCACGGGAGAATAGGCTCCCATACCGCCCGTGTTGGGGCCTTCGTCGTTGTCGTAGGCGCGTTTATGGTCGCGGGCCACTGCCAGCGGATATACCTTGGTGCCATTCACAAGACACATGAAGGAGAACTCGGGACCGTCGAGGAATTCCTCCACGACCACCTTCCCCTTTCCGAACTCATCGTCAAGGAGCATGCTTCTGAGGGCCTCTTCGGCTTCGGCATGGTTTGCGGCCACCACCACACCCTTGCCGGCGGCAAGACCGTCGTATTTGATCACAGACCGCTCGGGACCAGCCTTGACATAGGCGAGAGCCTGGACGAAGTCGTCGAAGGTACGGGAGGCTGCCGTGGGTATGCCGTGGCGTGCCATAAGTTCCTTGGCGAAAGCTTTGCTCGACTCTATGCGTGCGGCGCTTTTTGTGGGGCCGAAGATGCGCAGGCCGCGGCGACGGAACTCGTCGACGATGCCCATCGACAGCGGTACCTCTGGACCCACCACC
>CABUTY010000397.1 GCA_902494595.1 uncultured Porphyromonadaceae bacterium
TCGGTAAACACGAAAGCAGGAGACAAACACCTGCGATTAGTGTTTACCTCCTACTCGATTGCGTCAGCTCCCTTCAGGGTCAGAAGGGGAAGTCGATACCGAAGTTGAACTGCATATTGGAGTTGAGGGGCACACCCTGCTTTGCGAACTTACCTGGGGTACGGTCCATGCCGATGAACATGTTGAAACCCTTCTTGAGGTTGAGGTTGGCAATCCATCCGAAGCCTACGCCATAGGTGCCTGCCACGAGGTTGATGCCTGCCGAGAAAATGTCGACTGGGCACACGTTTGCGCTGATGCGGAACTCCGTGGAGGAGTATGGGCCGTTGATCACGGTATGGTTCAGCAGCCCGAAGTGTAGGCGGCGGTAGTAGGGGAGCTTATAGTCTACGCCGACGTTCATTACAGCGCCGATGCCGCGGGTGTTGGCGCCGGTCTCGCCCATGTCGTCGAGCTGGTAAAGCTTCTCGAGGCCGTCGCGCATCTTGTCCCATTCATTGTCGAAGCTGTTGTCGGCGTTGTCGTCGGGGCTGAAGATGAAGGCGTCGGAATTGAAGTCGCGGGGGCCGTTGGTGGATGCCAGACGCGTCTTGCTGAAGCTTATGAAGCCGAGGTCGTTGAAGGCCAGCGAGAAGGTGAAGTCTTTCCATTCATAGGTGGCGCCGAGGTCGAAGGCGATACCGAAACCGTTGGGACCTACGCTGCCGTTGCCGTCCATGTTGGCGCCGGAAACGTATCTGTGGCCTTCGTCGGTGACGTCAGTCTCATATTGGAATTTGCCCAGGTTGACCTTAATGTCACCGTCGGTGCGGGCATGCCAGGCATCCGTGCCGAGGTCAAGATAAGCCTCCTTCATGTTAACCTGCGCACTTGCTATACCTATGAGGAACTTGTGGTTATCGCCGACGCGCAGACCTGGCACTTGCTTGATGTCGCGCGAATGGCCGAGCATAATCTCGCCGTAGCCGAGAGCCTGGGCGCGTACATCCTCTATGTTATAGGTCTTGTTGCCGATACCCTCCTTTACGAGGCTGAAGAGCGACTTAGGCACATGGAATCCGGCGTTGACGCGGCCATTGATGGAGACGGTGTTGTAGCCGCCCCAAGCCTTCCAGCCGCCGCTGAGAAAGTTGATCTTGGTGTTCACGCCTATGCGGTTGACATTCTTGAAGGCATCCATGGCTTCGGCCACGCCCACACCGGGATTGGTGAAGAGCACGGTCTTGCCATCGCGGTTGTAGACGATGGATGTCAGGCCGATGTTGCCGTTCATGCCTATGTTCATATTGCCCAGCACCGGCATGGAGACGAAGTTGCTGCGGTTGCCCATGGCCGGGTTCATCTGGTAGCGGTAGGTGTAGTTGTCGAGGAAGTAGCCGCTATAAGTGTCCTGTGCGGCGGCAGTCAGAGCCGTGGCGAAGAGGCCGGCGGCAAGAGCATATTTTATGTCGGTAGTTTTCATTTTGTTCAGAAGTCAGTGATGTAAGAGCCGCTAACGGTTGCGCGGACGTTTTTAAAGAGAAGGTACTGGTTGGGGGCGAGGGGCGAGGAGTTGTCGGAAGAGCGCATGATGGCGCGGATGTTGATACCGTCAAGGTCCTTGATTTCACCGCTCATTGTTATGGTGAGCTGCTGGCCGTCGGTATTGGCGGCTACGGTGTTGCTTGTCACGGTGACGTTTCCGATCTGCTGGCCGGTGGAGTCGATGGGATATCCGTCAAGTTCGGCACTCACGGGGGCGCTGTTGTCGACAGTGGCCGTGATGGTCAGCGTGTTGATGGTCATCTTCTTGAGGTCGTCCGACGACCAGCCATCCTCAGTGGTTTCCAGGATAAGAATGGATCCTTCCTTGAAACCGAGGGGAGCGATAAGCTCATATGTGCCTTTGACGGGGTCGAGCTGCCGGCCCAGAGGGAAGTTGTCGACAGATTGGCCTGGGGGGAGGCAAGGGTTCACCACGTCGATGGCAATACGTTCGGGGAGAGTGGCCTTGTCGGCGTATGCTTCGGGCACGGCAAGGATGTCGGAGAAGGAGGAGAAGGGCACCCATGAGAGGTTCTCTCTGAACTCGGCGGGAGGAGTGGTCTCTTTGGGTGAGA
>CABUTY010000398.1 GCA_902494595.1 uncultured Porphyromonadaceae bacterium
ACGGTAGGATTCGGTTCGTCGGCAGGCAGCGAGGGACCTGCGGCATATAGCGGAGCGAGCTTCGGCAGCACCGCCGCGCGATTCTTCCGTATGCCCCGGCGATGGGTGAGAATAATGCTTGCAATTGGCGCCGGCGCCGGTATCGCCGGTATATTCAAGTCGCCGGTTGGCGGTACGCTCTATGCCCTCGAGGTGCTTGAAATTGGACTTTCCACACTCCCCGTGATCGCTCTGGTGCTCGCATGTCTCACTGCTTCAACAATGGCTTATCTCATAAGCGGATATACCTTCAGCATGAATCTGCTCATGAGCATGAATTTCAATCCCCACGACCTCGGGTGGGTGGCTCTGCTGGGCATATTCTGCGGCCTTTACTCAATAGTCTACGTATGGTCGAAGGACAAGGTGGCCGACATGCTGCGCCGAATACGCAATGAATGGTTGAAGGTGGTAGTGGCAGGTGTGGGAATGTCGCTGGTGGTGTTTATGGTGCCTGCGTTTTTCGGTGAAGGCATGGTGATGGCCGGCGACCTTATCAACGACCGTTTCCCGGACGTTCTCGACCAAGGCATCATTCCCGTGTCAGGCGACACGGGGCTATGGTTATTTGTAGTGCTGGGAATTATCCTCTTGCTGAAGGGGCCGCTGGTTGCGGCGGCCAATTATGGCGGCGGCGTCGCCGGCGAGATGGTGCCTGCACTTTTCGTAGGCAGTGTGGCCGGTTATTTTTTCGGCATGGTGCTCAACACGTTCTGCGGCTGCGAGATACACGTATGGTATATGGCCCTGGCAGGTATGGTCGCGATTCTCGGCAATGCCTCCCATGCGCCGCTGATGTCGATTTTTATTGTCAGCGAATGCACCAATTCCATGCAGTATATGCCCGCATACATGATGTGTGTCTTCATAAGCTATGCGGTGATGAAGGTGGTGAGTCCCGCCTCCGTATGGAGCGCTACCGACCATGACGACCTGCTCGACCTTCACAAGTATTTTGTCAGAAGCGGAGATAGTAGGCCACGGGGTCAAAAACCACGGTGAAAGGCGACGAGCTCTTCGATGCCCGGCTGCGCTCGTAATGGAAAGAACGCTGCGTGTCCCATGATTTCACATCTGCCTTGCGGGTCTCGCCTGCAGGGATATTGCAATCGAGCTTGAGGAATCTTTTGTGCAGCTGCCGTCCGTCGGGCGTCAGATACTCTATGTAGAGACTCACCCCCGACATGGTCCTGTCGGTATTGTTGGTGATGAAGAAAGACTCAGAGGAAGAGGAGCCATGTTTGTCGAAGCCGGAGAAGGCTATCTGGTCGATACGGTATCCGTTGTTGCAGTCGGGGCAGTGCGAGGCAACCATGAAAGATCCGCGGGCCATGGCCGGCTCTTCGTCGGCATCCTTGGCGCTGAGGCGCAGGGTGGTCTTGCGTCCGTAACCGCTGCCGGCGGCAAGTGCCGCGATGCTCAATATCAGAATCGCTCTCAGTATCGCTGCTCCTCTCAAAATCAGTGCTGCTCTCATAGATATACCGGCTCGGTGACCTTGGCGGAATATGCGGGCGGATACACCTTGATCATGCCCTGGGGAATCTCGGCGTCGGGCTGCGTGAAGCGGAACCGTATCATGCGCCAGAACTTGGGCAGGAAGTAGAGGTTGCCTATGCGGATGGAAATTTTGCGGGGCTCGAAGGTGAGGGAGGCGTCGTTGTCCTTAAGTCTGGCCACGCAGTGGCCGGGGTCGGTGAAGACGCCTTTGGTCAGCGAACGGCATATGGAGAGCTCGTATGTCCCCGCTTCGGCCGACGGCCGCACGCTCCCTATCACGTCGCCGGGCGTCAGCCGACAGTCGGGACTGTCTACCACGATGATGTCGCAGAGCCTTGCCATAGGTATCACTCGACGTATCAGCACGCGCGTGTCGTCGCCCGGAAATTCCCATATCCCCTCGATGCGGTTGAGGACGCTGGTATCGCAGTATTCCACAGCTTTCCCCTCGTCGATTCTCTCGCCGCACATGGCTGAAAAGAAGGAAGGAAGTGCGAGAAGAAGCAGCAGTATGAGTCGGTTCATTGTCTTATCCTTTTGTTGAGAA
>CABUTY010000399.1 GCA_902494595.1 uncultured Porphyromonadaceae bacterium
GCTACCACATATCCCTGCGACGCCAGATAATAGATGCCCTCCATCTTCCAGCAGTTAAGCACTTCCTGGGAGTCTGGGCCGTTATACTGAGTCATCAGCAGCGGATAACGCTTCGTGGCGTCGAAATCCGCAGGCTTCAGGATATAGGCATTCATCATCTCCCCTTCCGCATTGGGTATCTGTACGAACTCCTTTTTGCCCACGCCGGCATATTTGGCAGCGTATTCCTCGTTCTTCTCCACTGTGACAAGCGTCTTTCCCTTGGCATCGCAAAGTGTATACACCGGCGGTGTCTGGGCATTGCTGTAATAGCGGAGGAAGTAGAGGCAGTTTTTGCTGAACCAGGCTTTTTCTGTGCCTGCCGCAGGATTGAGCATGGTGGTCTTGCCCCGCTCCACCACGGCTATGTTCCTGTTGATGGCGCCATTCTGGGTGGTCTGCACGTATATTGCTCCCGTAGCTGGATTGCGGCCATAATATGCGGTCACATTCCAATCGCCCGAGGTGAGTGTACGCAGCAGGTTGCCGTTATAGTCGTATTCGTACAGATGTCTGTAGCCTGACTTCTCGCTACCTATCACGAATGAATTGTCGCCATAGTCCACCATCTGGTATGCCGAGGGGCTGAGCCAAGCGTCGCTGCGCTCGCCGTAAACCTGCCGCGCTACCGTAGAACCGGGATTTACTCTGAATACCTTGAGGTCGTTCTGGTCGCGGTTCAGAAGCATCACCATGATATTCTCGCCCTTACCGTCGAAATCGATGGCCGGCACATAGTTCCCTTCAGTGGGGAGGTCCATGGTCTTGGTGGTCTGGTCGTTGACATTATAGGCCATCACCTTGACCTTCGAGTTAGGATATCCTGCCAACGGATACTTATAGGAATAAGCCTCCGGATATACGTCCCACAAGGGATTCTCCTCGCAATACGACTTATACTGGTCGAAACTGTATACGGGGACATCGGTCTCGTCGAAGCGAAGGAAGGCGAGCACATTGTCGTCGGCGCTCCAGCGCAGGGCGGTAATCATTCCGAACTCCTCCTCATAGGCCCAGTCGGGCATTCCGTTGATCACCTTGTTGAGGGCGCCATCTTTCGTTATAGCCTTGTCGGTGCCGTAATCAAGATTGGAAATATAGATGTTGTTGTCGCGCATATAGGCCACCTGACGGCCGTCATGACACAACGTTGCACCTCGCTGCGCTCCTCCTTCCGATACGCGCTGAAGCGTCCCCCGGAAGGTGTCGAATACGTAATAGTCGGCGGTGAAGCTGTGCCGGTAAATCTTCCGGACGTTATTCCACAGGAGTATCTTGCGGCCGTTGCCCGATATCTCATAGCCGTTGAAGGAGCTGATCTTGACATCTCCTTTCTGGGCGTCGAGCGAGAAGAGTGTCGCTATCTTCTTTCCTGTCTTGAAGCTGTACGACTCGATGCTTCTGCCGTCGTCGGAAATTGCGGCATATGAAGTTCCGTCGGCCAAAGGGCATGGAGTCTTCACGCCCTCTGGACGGGTGAGGTCGGGCTGACAGTAGTCCTCCACCGTCAGTGCCTGCATTCCCTGCGCTCCCATGCATGACACGGCCGCCAGGACAATCCCTGCTATTCTGTTAGATTTCATGGCATTATCAATAAGATCTTGCGAAGAGCACGCGACGCATCGACGGCTTGCCCGTGACCATGCATACGCCCGGTGTGGTATCCCCGTCCATGGGGATGCAGCGGATTGTTGCCTTGGTCTCTTCCTTTATGAGCGCCTCAGTCTCAGGGGTGCCGTCCCAATGTGCCATGATGAACACGCCCTCCTCGATTCTTTTCTTGAACTCGTCGTAGGTATCTACCGTAATCGTGCGTTCCTCACGGCGCTTGCGGGCTTTCTCCAGCAGACTTGCCTGCATGTCGTCGAGCTCCTTGACGATGTGCTCTTCGATACCTTCGAAAGGCAGCGTCTCTTTCTCCAGGGTGTCGCGGCGCATCAGTTCCACGGTACCGTTCGCGAGGTCTTTTGCTCCTATCGCCAGACGTACGGGAACACCCTTCACCTCATAGTCGGCAAACTTGAAGCC
>CABUTY010000400.1 GCA_902494595.1 uncultured Porphyromonadaceae bacterium
CCTCGTTATGCCCACAATCTCAAGCGTGATGTGGCGTTCGGCGGGCATTCCCAGGTATTCCCCGTCGGAGCTTATCACTATCTCGCGCCGTCCAGTGTTGCTGAAGGTGGTGAGCTGGTACTTCCTTTCCTGGAGCGTCGTGGGCGATTCCCGGTCGTCGTCGAAGAGTGTGTATTCCGAGGGCTTGTCGCTCGCGTAATATTTCACTGTCAGGTATTGCGGGTCATAGTCGCCGGTATTCTTCATGGGGCGGGTATATAGAGGTATGAAGCTGCCGACCTTGACGAAGAGGGGGAATCTGTCGAGGGTCACGGGCACGTTGGCTTCGGTGCCTCCACGGTAGCTGCGAGACGGGTTGAACCAATCAATCCATACGGGTGCATCCTTGCCGCTCTTGCCCATGTCGGGGAATATCACCTTGCGGGTTCTGACTCCCGGATTCATTACCGGCGCAACCAGCACCTCCTGACCCCACAGATACTCGTCGGCTACATTGCTGTAGCGTTCAGAGCCTCCGTAATAGTTGATGGGGCGTGCCAGCGGCTGTCCGGCGGAGGCGTTCTCGTAGGCCAGCGTATAGTTGTAGGGGAGCCATTGGTAACGCATCTTCACCAGGTCGAGAAGAATCTTCTGCTGTGCCGGATAATGATAGGGTTCCGGTTTGTCCTGGGCGTGTGTGCGGAGTATGGGATTGAAGACGCCCATCTGCATCCATCTCACGTAGAGCTCGGGATCATAGGGGTGATCCTTGTCCACGGCGAAGCCGCCGATGTCGGAACCCATGTACCCGAGGCCGGAGAGTCCCGAATTGAGAAGCAGTTTTATCTGAGGCTGCAGACCCTGCCAAGAGCGGGCCACGTCGCCGGTCCACGGGAATACGGAGTATTTCTGCAGGCCGGTGGTTCCTCCGCGCATCATCACGAAGGGACGACGTTCCGGGAAGTCACGGCGCAGTCCTTCATAGACCATGCGGCTCCAGTCGTTGCCGTAGCGGTTGTGATAGTCGTTGGCCGTCAGGCCATTGGCGTGAACGATGTCGAGTGGATGCTGCTCGGGTTCGCCCAGGTCGCCCCACCAGCCGTATACGCCGTCGCCCGTGATGGTGCTGAGCCGGTTCCACAGCCATTCGCGCGTGGCCGGGTTGGAGATGTCGAACATTCCCGATTCTCCCACCCACAGAGGAACGTCTACAGTGTTGCCGGCGGAATCATAGGTGAGCATCCGCGCGTCGTTGAGGAGATTGTAGTTGTCGAGCGCCCCTTTCTTGTTGATGTAGGGCTGGTGGATAAGCACGGTCTTCACTCCCATGTTGTTGAGGGAGTCGAGCATCCGGCGCGGGTCGGGAAACTGTTCGGGATTCCATTCGAGGCGTCCCATGTCGGTTTCCTTGCCATACCAGTATAGGTCGAAGATAAGGCCGTCCACGGGATAGCCGCGACGCTTCAGGGAGTCGACGGCTCCGAGAGCCTCTTTGTCGGTGTGGTATCCGTATTTGGAGGTGATGTATCCGAGGCTCCAGAAGGGAGGGAGGTCCTGACGGCCTGCCACTTTGGTGAAATTGGCGGTGGTACCGGGCATGTCCTTGCCGTAGACTATGGTGTATGATATGGTTCCCGGGTTGGAGGTGTCGTAGTTGAAACCGTCGCCTGTGAAGGCTATGGTGCTCCGGGAGTCATCGTTGAAGAGTATGCCGTAGCCGGTGTCGGCGAGGAGATAAGGCATCGTTATACCCATCTGTGAGATGCGGGGGTCGCCCTCGCCGTATCCGTAGTTGGGACGGTTCCACTGCACGAGGGTGTCTTTGCCGAGTCGCAGCGACTTGCCTCTTTCGCCGGCGCCGTAGAAAGCGGTACCTTTGGGGGTGTTGAACTTCAGCGGGCTCTTCTCGCTGAGGAGGGTATCGCCGGCGGCGTTTACGAGGAAGACCTCGCCGGTGCGCTTGCCCACGCTCAGCGTGGCCCCGATGCCCTGGAACACCACCCGGTCGCCGTCTGACCAGTTGCGCATACGCGTTGTCTCCGACACGGGTGCCGGCGCCTTGTCGCCGGGTGTCCGC
>CABUTY010000401.1 GCA_902494595.1 uncultured Porphyromonadaceae bacterium
CAATCTCCGAGCATGTGGAATATGCCGGTGTGCACTCCGGCGACGCAACTATCCAGTTTCCCCCGCAGAAGCTCTATGTAGAGACCGCCCGCCGTATAAAGAAAATATCCAAGCAGATAGCCCGCGAGCTCAATATCTCCGGGCCGTTCAACATCCAGTACCTCGCCCGCGAGAACGACATCAAGGTGATTGAATGCAACCTCAGGGCATCCCGGTCGTTCCCTTTCGTGAGCAAGGTGCTCAAGACCAATTTCATAGAGATGGCCACGCGCATCATGCTCGGGTTACCCGTGGAGCGTCCCGACAAGAGCGTTTTCGACCTCGATTATGTGGGCGTGAAGGCTTCTCAGTTCTCCTTCCAGCGTCTTCAGAAGGCCGACCCCAAGCTGGGTGTCGACATGGTATCCACCGGCGAGGTGGGTTGCCTCGGCGAGGATTCCCGCCGCGCGCTCCTCACTTCAATGCTCTCCGTCGGCCTCAGAGTGCCTGAAAAGAATATCCTTCTCAGCACCGGCAACGGCAAGTCGAAAGGCGACATGCTCCGCGCCGCAAGACTCCTCCGCGACAATGGCTTCAACATCTACGCCACATGCGGCACCTCCAGACATCTCGCTGAAAACGGCATTGAGAACACCTGCGTATACTGGCCCGACCAGGAAGGATCCCCCCAGGTGCTCGACCTGCTACACAACCATGACATAGACCTGGTGGTGAACATCCCGCGCAACAACACCGATGCCGAACTTACCAACGGATACCGCGTGCGCCGCACCGCCATAGATCTCAACATACCTCTGATAACCAACGCCCGTCTCGCCTCGGCTTTCATATACGCCTTCCTCGACGTGAATCCCGATGAAATCGAGATCAAATCATGGGAGGAGTTCTGATGGGCACCGGCAAGCTTTTCATACGCGATGTCCGCATAGGCTCGCCCGACAGGGTGCCGGAACACATATGTGTCGCCGGCGGCGTGGTGCGTCAGCCCGACGCTTTCCCGGAGAATGAGGCAGATATGGTGGTTGATGCCCGGGGCGCCGTGGCTATCCCCGGGCTCGTGGATGTGCATGTGCATTTCCGTGAGCCGGGCTTCGAATACAAGGAAACAATCCGCAGCGGCAGCATCGCCGCCGCCGCCGGCGGCTTCACCTCCGTATGCACCATGCCCAACCTCAAGCCGGCTCCCGACTCAATGCCTAACCTCCGCCGCCAACTCGACATCATCGATGCCGACGCCGCCATCGAGGTGCTCCCTTACGCCACAATAACCAAAAGCCGTCTCGGCGCCGAAACCATCGATTACGACGCACTCGCTCCATATGTCTGCGGATTCAGCGACGACGGCTCCGGCATCGACGATGAGAACGTGATGCTCCGGGCTATGACCCAGGTTGCACGCACCGGAAAGGTACTCGCCGAGCATTGCGAGGTTAAGGCTCTCCTTGACGGCGGGTGCATTCACAAAGGCTCTTTCGCCAGCAGCCACAACCTCCCCGGAATATGTTCCGAAAGCGAATGGCACGAGGTGGAACGGAATATTCACCTTGCCGAAAAGACGGGATGCCGTCTGCACATATGCCATGTATCCACCAAGGAGAGTGTGGAGCTTATCCGCGAGGGCAAAGGGCGCGGCGTGGACGTCACCGCCGAAACTGCCGCCCATTACATAGCCTTCTGCGAAGATGACATGACCGACGACGGCCGCTTCAAGATGAACCCTCCTCTGCGCGGCGCCGATGACCGCCAGGCTCTGATACAGGGACTGCAGGACGGAACCATCGACTGCATAGCCTCCGACCATGCCCCTCATGCCCCTCATGAGAAAAATCTCGGTCTGCGACGCTCCGCAATGGGTGTCTCCGGCATTGAGCTCTCGCTGCCTGCCATATACTCCTTCGCTGTCGCTTCCGGCTTGATTCCATTCCAACGGATGATAGAGCTCATGGCCATCAATCCCCGCCGCATCTTCGGCATCAAGGGTGGCCTCGGAACAGGTCATCGTGCTGACATCGCACTGGTAGATTTCGACAGAGAATTCACCGTCGACGCCGCGA
>CABUTY010000402.1 GCA_902494595.1 uncultured Porphyromonadaceae bacterium
CGACGTGTGGTCTGTCCGAGTTGGTCGCGGGAGCATAGCATACCGCTCACGATTCCGCGCTGTATTGCCTCATTGGAGGCTTCGGAGAGTTTCTGTCGCTGCCATGTCTCGTGGGTCTTCAGTATAGGGTTCTCCACCCACCCCGGATTGTTCATCACGGCGCGTAGCACGGGTGAGGCATCGCCGGAAAAGGCGTCGAAGGTCTTCTTCATGCATTTGGCGGCATCATATACGTCGAAGCCTCCACTGTCGAGAATCTGCTCGCAGAGGCAAATCATGAACTCTGTGTCGTTGGTCCATTGTCCAGGATGCCACTGGCCGCGGTGGGCGTCGCGGATGATATCGGAGAAACGTCGGCATTTGTCGGGATAATATCCGGCAATCTCCTCGCGGGTCATGAACTCGGTGCCCAACCCGAGGGCATCGCCCAATGCAAAGCCGTATAGTGCTCCTTTGATGCGGTCATGTAGTGTCATAAGATAGATTTGTTAAGTGTGTTCTTCTTGTTCATCGTTATCGGAGCGGTCTCTCCGATTTTGCTGTAAAATTAACTAAAATTGTTAACAATACAAAAAAGTGCCACACTTTATTTTCTTCGTAGCTTGAAGAAGTCGGACATGAGGGCGGCGCAGTCGTCGGCAAGGAGGCCGGAATCTACAATGGTCTTGGGATGCAGTGGCGAGGGGTCGTTGCCGAAATATGACAGGAAACCTCTTTTGACATCGGGGGTTCCGTAGACTATGCGGCCTATCTGGCACCATCCCAGGGCTCCGGCGCACATCATACATGGTTCCACGGTGACGTAAATCGTGCAGTCGGGCAGGTATTTGCCGCCGAGAGTGTTGGCGGCGGCGGTTATCGCCATGATTTCGGCATGGGCGGTGACATCCTTGAGAGCCTCGGTCATGTTGTGGCCACGGCCTACTATGCGGTTTCGGCTCACTATCACGGCGCCCACCGGCACTTCTCCTCGGCGCCGGCCGCTTCTGCCTCCAGGATGGCCTGACGCATCCACCTCTCGTCTTCTTTGGTAATCATGAGGATTCTGTAAGTTTTATGATTTTGGCGGCCACTTCCTCCATGAGCCATGCCGGTGTGGAAGTGGCGCCGCATATCCCTATGGAGCGCGCTCCTTCAAACCAGGATGCATCCACGCCTTCGCTGTCGGTCACGGCGTGGGTTCTTCCGTTGGCCGACAGACATTCGCCGTAGAGTACTTTGCCGTTGGACGACTTGGCTCCCGTCACGAACACAATCACGTCATGGTTCTTGGCAAAATCGCGTATCTTGTCGGAACGTGTGGCCACCTGCCGGCATATCGTGTCGAAAAACTCGAATTTTCCGCGAGTCTTGTGGTTACGGATGGCGTCAACCACCTGCCGGAAGCCGTCGAGACTCATGGTGGTCTGCGAATAAAGGAGGATGTCCTTGTCAAGGTCAAGGGTGTCGAGTTGACCGGGCTGCTGGATCACCACGGCTTCGCCGTTGGTCTGTCCCACGAGTCCGTTCACCTCGGCATGTCCGTTCTTGCCGTAAATCAGGAATATGGGCATTTCCTTTCTGAGGCCGCTTTCGAGTTCGGCGCGGGCCTTGTCGTAAGCCTCCTTGATACGTCGCTGCAGGCGTAGCACTACGGGACAGGTGGCGTCGATAACCTGTATGTTGTTTTTGCGCAGTATGTCGTAGGTCGACGGGGGTTCGCCGTGTGCGCGTAGAAGCACCGTGGTGTCGTGGAGGCTCGTCAGGTCGGCATGGGTTATTGTTTCCAGACCCAACCGGCGCAGGCGTTCCACTTCCGAGGCATTGTGCACGATATCGCCGAGGCATCTCAGCGAGCCGGTACGCGACAATTCGGCTTCCGCTTTCTGTATGGCCGTGACCACACCGAAGCAGAAGCCGGAATTGGCGTCAATCTCTATCTTGTCGGAGGGCATTTCACGACTGTCCATCGGCAATTCTGTTATAGAGGTCGATGAGCCATTGCATCTGCTGCTGATGGTTCATCCTGTCGTTGTCGAGTTCGTGAGCGTCGTCAGCCTTTCGGAGCGGCGAG
>CABUTY010000403.1 GCA_902494595.1 uncultured Porphyromonadaceae bacterium
ATATGGGCATTGTCGTATTTCCCGCGCTATAAGATGGAGGATGTGCCGGCAAGCTATCGCGCGGAGATTATGGCCGACATGCCGACGAAGACCCTGCAGACTGCCGACAAGGCAAAGATTGACGAAATGGTGCTCACGGAATATCAGCAGTCGCAGTCGATTTTAGGGCGTACCGGCAAGTTCATACAGCCGGTGATGGAGCCTCTTGACCAGACATGGCAGTCGTGCGTGTCGCTGCTTACAGGCATAGCCGCCAAGGAGGTGGTAGTATCCACGCTGAGCGTGCTTTATGTGGGAGATGACGATGCCGAAGCGTTGAGCCAACGGCTCAAAACTCCCTCTGCCATTACCGGCAAGGCTCCTTTCACGCCGGCTTCAGCTCTCTCCTTCATGGTGTTTGTGCTCATTTATTTCCCCTGCATCGCCGCCCTGAGCGCCATTGTGCGCGAAGCCGGTTCCTGGAAATATGGCCTCTTCTCCTTCCTGTACAACACCATCCTCGCCTGGATACTTGCTTTCCTGACCCTCAGAATAGCACTCCTCTTTTAGATATTTTTTGAATCACAGAAGTGAACCGTTGCGGTGCCAAAAAAAGAAAAAATTCTATGAGAAATTAAATGGATGCCGGAAGAGCCGGCTGCGGACTTATTCTCTGACCAGCTGTTACAGGCCAAGTGTTACTTCGTGGCCGTGACGCGCTCGACAGAAGCACTGACTCTTTCCGACGTAAGCACTGTGATTTTTCGACGGTAGAGCTGATATTTTTTTGACCGGAGAACGGGAGAACCAAGAGTACCCGACTCTCCTGTTCTCCCGTTCTCCGGTCAAAAAATTACAGCTAAAATGGATTGTGTTGAAAATACATTCTTTTGTCCGACGCTGAAGTCGTGGAAAAATAATCTCTTCAGCTTGTCGATAAATTGGCGCGGCTGATTTTCTTTTGGTACATACGGGAATTTTTGCTAATTTTGAAAAATGTATGCGCAATGCGGTGACGGGTGTAAACCTGGCGCCGGCGTACACATTTAATATATACCCGAAGGCATGAGCAATTCAGAATATGATTTTTCAGACATATCTCCTTATGACGACTCGGTGTTTAAGGAGAAGATGGCCACATTAGTAGAGGATTCCGGTTTTCTGCATGCGGTGAAATATACGATGCCCAGCGGAGAAGTACCCTCACTGATTGAAGAGCTTAAAAGCATCGACAACAAATATGATTTCCAGCGGGAGGTGATGTTTCCGTTTCTGGAAATGCTTGCCAAGACCACAACTGCGGGCATAACCCTCGGCGGTGTGAAATACCTGAACCCGGGCACCAATTATGTGTTCATATCCAACCACCGTGATATCGTTCTCGACGCGTCGTTTCTCAACCTTGCCTTTCTGCGCAAGGGGATGCCGACATCGGAGGTAGCCATCGGCAACAATCTGCTGGTGCTGCAATGGATAGAGGACCTTGTGCGGCTCAACAAGTCGTTTATCGTCAAGCGCAACACAGGGCTCCGTGAAGGACTCCTGGCAGCAAAAAAACTATCGGCATATATCCATCACTGCATACAGGAGAAGCATGAGAGCGTATGGATAGCCCAGCGTGAAGGCCGCGCCAAGGACAGCAGCGACAAAACGCAGGAATCATTGGTGAAAATGCTCGCCATCGCTGGACAGGGCTCTTTCATGGAGCGCCTCAAGGAGATAAACCTCCTGCCCGTGTCGATAAGCTATGAGTTCGATCCCAACGATTACCTTAAGGTCAGGGAGTTCATACTCCGCAGACGGTCACCCGATTTCAAGAAGACACAGCGCGACGACCTCTTCAGTATGGAGACGGGGCTGCTGCAGTTCAAGGGACGCGTTCATTTCCAGCTTACTCCAAGAATCAACAACAAGCTCGAGCAGATAGGAGAGTTCCCCGACACGAATACATCGGCAAAATATGCCGGCTGCATCATCGACCAGGCGATACACCGCAGTTATGAGATATTTCCCATTAACTATGTAGCCTTCGACATGCTCACGCGCTCCTCACGTTTCGAAT
>CABUTY010000404.1 GCA_902494595.1 uncultured Porphyromonadaceae bacterium
CCTCGGCGACCCGCTGATCAACGACCACCACGCCGTGGCTCTCGGCGCCGCCACCTACGATGAGCTCAATACCATCTACGACCTCACCGGACGCATCAACGAGCTCCTCAAGGACATCTTCGCAAAAATCAACATCCGCCTCGTCGACTTCAAGATAGAGTTCGGCAAGACCTCCGACGGCGAGATTGTGCTTGCCGACGAGATAAGCCCCGACACCTGCCGTCTCTGGGACATGGACACCAACGAGAAGCTCGACAAGGACCGTTTCCGTCGCGACCTCGGCAACGTGATAGGCGCCTACCGCGAGATTGACGCCCGTCTTAACAGCATCAAATAAAGCGTAAGTAACAGTTATACTTATCATGGCAGAACATTATGAAGCCTCGGGGGTGAACTTGGAGGCTGGCTATGAGGTGGTGAGCCGCATCAAGAAGCATGTGGCGTCGACCACCCGCAAGGGATGCATGGGAGGCATAGGAGCCTTCGGCGGCATGTTCGACCTCGGAGCTCTCGGCATGAAGCATCCGGTGCTCGTAAGCGGCACCGATGGCGTGGGCACCAAGCTCAAGCTGGCCTTCGAGATGGGTATCCACGACACGGTGGGCATCGACGCGGTGGCCATGTGCGTCAACGACGTCCTCGCCCAGGGCGCCGAACCTCTGATATTCCTCGACTATGTAGCCGTCGGCAAGAATGAGCCTGCCGTCGTGGAGTCCATAGTCGCCGGCGTCGCCGACGGATGCCGCCAGGCCGGATGCGCACTCGTCGGTGGAGAAACTGCCGAAATGCCCGGCATGTACGACCCCGACGAATACGACATAGCCGGTTTCACTGTAGGCGCCGTTGAAAAAGACAACCTCATCGACGGCTCTCTAGTAGCCGAGAACGATGTCCTCATCGGTATCCCTTCCACCGGCGTCCACTCCAACGGATTCTCGCTCGTGCGCAAGATTGTCAGAGATGCCGCCCTCGACCTGCACAGCATATATCCCGAACTGGGTCACAAGCCACTCGGCGAAGTGCTCCTCACGCCAACAAGGATATATGTCAAACCTGTCCTCGAACTTCTGGGCAAAGTGTCGGTGCACGGCGTGGCCCATATCACCGGCGGCGGTTTCGACGAGAATATACCCCGCATACTCCCCGACGGCCTGGCCGCAAGCATCAAGGAAGGCTCCTGGCAGATTCTGCCCGTGTTCCAGTTCCTTGAAAAACATGGCAACATACCCCACCGCGAGATGTTCAACATTTTCAACATGGGTATCGGTATGGTCATAGCAGTATCCGATGCGGATGCCCCCGCGGCCCTCGCCTCGCTCCAGGAGTCGGGCCTCAAGCCTTCCGTTATCGGAAAGGTCGTGCCCGGTAAAGGTGTTTCCATTTCTTAAAACCTAAAAATAAAAAAAGATGCGCGCATTATTCAGCGTAAGCGATAAAAGAGGATTAGTAGACTTTGCCCGCGGGCTGTCGGCCTGCGGCTGGGAAATCATAGCCACAGGCGGCACACAGAAGCTTCTCGAAGAGAGCGGTGTGAAGACCACCGGCATATCGGAAGTCACCGGTTTCCCGGAGATATGCGGAGGGCGTGTCAAGACCCTTCATCCCCGTGTTCACGGAGGTCTCTTGGGACGCCGCGACAACGAGGGTGACATGCAGCAGCTCAAGGAGAACGGCATCGAGACCATCGAGATGGTATGCGTCAACCTCTATCCTTTCGAGGCTACGGTTGCCAAACCCGACTGCACTCTTGAGGATGCCGTGGAACATATCGACATAGGGGGGCCGTCGATGCTTCGCAGCGCCGCCAAGAACTTCAACGCCGTCACCGTGGTCTGCGACCCTGACGACTACTCAAAGGTGCTCGACGAAATACGCGCCGACGGCAACACGTCCCTGGAAACGCGCCTCACCCTCTCCGCAAAGGCTTATACCCATACCGCCATATACGACAGCCATATCGCCGAATATATGCGTCGTCAGGCCAACCTTCCCGAGAAGCTGTTCCTCAACTTCGACCTCGTTCAGCCGC
>CABUTY010000405.1 GCA_902494595.1 uncultured Porphyromonadaceae bacterium
CTCCCTTGACATTGGGCGCGGCAAGATTATGGGCGCTCGTGGTGGTGAACTCCTTGAGTTCTCCGTCGCCGAAGTCCACGAAGAACTTACGGGGCGTCTCGGCTGTCGCGCCTGCCATACCGACGCCGAAGGACATTGTCGACGCGCCTGCCGATGTCATGGTCACTATCCGCGACGGCTTGCCCATCTCTCCCGGTGCCTTGACCATGAACGGCGTGGTCTTCATGGTATACTCGGTGAAGAGACTGTTGGCATATTCGACATATACTGAATCCGCAAGGGCTGTGTTGAAAGAAATCTTTCCGTCCTTATATGTATATGCCGAACTGTCGAGTTCAGAGTCTTCCTGACCGATCACGCGTTTCATGACCCTGGCGATTGTCTGTGTACCGCTTCGGAGCACGCGGGCGCTCATGTCGAGTTCGGCACCGACGGCCAGCTGCCGCGCAACCGGCATGGCGTTCTGCCGATAGAAATATTCGAAATAGTTTCCCGGTTCGGGAAGTGTGGCGAAGTCCATGTCATTATCCATGATGAATACCGACGAGAGAACCGTATTGGCAGAAACATCAAGATTCCGGAGACTGTTGCGGTTAAGCCACAGCACCGACAGCTTCTTGTTGGCAGACAGATCTATGGATGACAGCCGGTTGCCGTTAAGGTTAAGTATCTGCAACTCGGGGTTTTTCGAGAGATTGATGCTTTTGAGTCGGAAACCTGTATTGAAGGTTCCGGAGTCATGACCGGCATAGAAACGGGTCAGCAGCATGTTCTGACTGAGGTCAATCTCTGTGATGCGGGTTTCTGCGATGTTTAGATGTTCCAGATAGGGGTTCTCCGAAACGTCGAGAGTCTCCACGGGAGTGAGCTCAAGCGACAGGCTCTGCAGCAGCGGGCATCCGCGCGGATCCACTTTGTGGAGGTCAAGATTATGATAACCGTCAAAAACCCTCAGCTTGGGATAATCGCTGAGATTGAAGCTCTGGTCAAGATGGTCGATTATGTCGAGTTCCAGAATCTCGAGGTTGGGCTTGTTGGGACCAACCTTCAACGGAGTCTCCGCGGTAAAGGGATTGTCGCTCAGATAAAGGGCGTAAAGCCTATTCCAGCCGGTGAGATCAAGTTTCTTCAGAGCGTTATGCTGAAGGCTCAGTACCGAAAGATTAGTGCAGCCCGGCATGTCGATATCGGTGACATACAGGCCGTCGGCCACAAGGACCTCCAGATTGGCGGGGTCGCCCCATATTTTGACGATACCGCTTTTGGGCACCGATACCTGTAGCCAGGTGCCCTCCCACGAGCCTTCGGAATTCAGGGATGCCTCCACAATCTCCACCTCTTCCACGCCGTTGGCGTCGCTGATGGTGTAGATGGAGTTCTTGTAGGAACCCAGGAAGACCGAGCAAAGATTGCTCTCGCCCACTTCGGCGTATGCTGTCGACCGGAAGGTGATGGCCGGCTCGCCCGCAGGCTCTCCTCCATACATCCCGAACGGAAACAACAACGCCATTGTCATTAACATTAGTTTAGCGTATAACTTTCCCATATTTGGTTGTTTAGGTGTTGGCTGTATTGTCTGTTACTTGTTGGCTGTATTGTATCGGATGACGGGTATCATCGCAGGGTAAATTGAACTTCCTAATACCAGAGGCAAAATAATCTGACTGTTATCGTTTCAACGTACCTGAAAAAGCCACAGCGTTACTGTGCGCAAAATTACAATTATTATTCAGAATATACACATATGCGGGATTTTTTAACATAGATTAATATTTTTAGGGGTTTATGAAGTTGCAGGGCATCCTCTGAAGCTCTCACAGCCTCTCCCTTCCGGGCAAAAAAATTCCGGAGACTGTGATAGCCTCCGGAACTGTATCCTGTTCAGTGTGTCTTGTCTGGTTTAGGCTCTGTTCCTTAAAAATTGTTCACGCAGGGGTCGCAGGCTTTAGACGATTTTCTCCATGCAGGTGAGGGAACATAGCGGGCTATGTGACTGAACCAAAGGGTGAAAAGCGTCA
>CABUTY010000406.1 GCA_902494595.1 uncultured Porphyromonadaceae bacterium
ACCGGGCATTTGTGGAAGCCTTGCGCGAAGGTGTGGACCGCGGCATCGTGATAGTCAACGTGACCCAGTGCCACAACGGTATGGTAGACACGAGCCGTTATGAGACAGGCAACAGTCTGCGCATGGCCGGCGTGATACCGGGACGCGACCTCACCAGTGAGGCGGCGATTACAAAACTGATGTTCCTCTTCGGCCAGGGTTACAAGACAGAGGATGTCAAGCGGCTGATGGTCACTCCCCTTGTTGGCGAGATGCATCCGTGAATCTCAGCCGGGAAGTATTGCGGCTGGCGTTGCCGGCGATAGTGGCCAATCTGACAGTGCCGGTATTGGGGCTTGTCGATACCACGGTTGCCGGCCATCTGCAGAGTTCCGACCATCTTGCCGCCATAGCCGCCGGAAGCATGATGATTAACATGCTGCCATGGCTCTGCGGTTTCCTGCGCATGGGCAGCACGGGCCTCACCGCCAACGCATTCGGTGCGCGTGACCGACTGAGATGTGTGGCCGTTATACGTAAATCGCTCCTGATAGCTCTTGTGCTGTCAGCTCTCTTCCTGGCCCTGCAGAAGCCCTTGCGGGATTTACTTATTTATCTTATGAATCCGGGAGAGTCGGTGGCCATGATGGCCGGCGACTATTTCAGCATATGCATTGCAGGCATCCCTGGACAGCTGTGCATGATGGCTGTGACGGGATGGTTCATAGGTCTTCAGAACACGCGTGTGCCCATGTTCATAGCTGTGGGCATGAATGTTGTCAACATTTTTCTCGACATATACCTTGCCCTCGGGGCCGGCATGGGCGTAAGCGGCATAGCCCTCGGTACGGCCATATCCAATTGGGCAGGGGCGATAGCCTCGGTGACGGTGATGATATGCTGGATACGCGGAGGCAAAGGTCCTCTTCCTCCCGAGAGGAGAGAGGAGAGAAGAGGAGAGAGAGAACAGCCGAGCAGGAATATGGCGAGAAAAGACTCTGGAGAGACTGAACGAGCCGGCGAGAAGGAAGGCTGGGAAGGATTTTTCCGGGTCAACGGAGCGTTGTTGCTTCGGTCGGCATGCATCATGGCTGTATCGCTTGCCATGACCTCCTTTGCATCGCGGATGGGAAGTGTGACGCTGGCTGCGAATGCCGTAATGATGCAGTTCTTCATCTTCTTCAGCTATTTCATGGATGGCTTTGCCTTTGCCGGGGAGGCCATGGCAGGCCGCTATTATGGTGGCGGCGACATGGGAATGTTGCGGCGGAGCGTCAGGACGCTGCTGTGGTGGGGAGCTGGTATGGGAGCGCTTTTCCTGCTGGTCTATGCCTTGTGGAGCGGCAATATAGCGGAGGCAATCACCGACAAGGAGGATGTGCTGGTGCGGGTCGCCGACATGCGGATGTGGATGGTTCTGCTGCCGGCATTGACGGTACTGGCCTTCGTTTTCGACGGCATTTATGTAGGCATCACGCAGGCCGGCGCCATGCTGCGGGCAACGCTCACGTCGGCTCTTGTGTTTTTTGCCGTCACCTGCCATGACGGGCATGTCACCGACAGCTTCACCCTCCTGTGGATGGCTTTTGACCTATATCTGCTCATACGGGGACTCTATCTTGCCGTATGTTTCCGTAAAAAGATTGGCGACTCAGGATTGTAATGTCATGGAAAATCATTAATTTTGTAGGAAGCTAAAATATAAAATAGTTAGAAGCTAAAGATAAAAGGAGCCTGAGTAGACATGGTAACAAGCGAAGATACATATCGTGCCATACGGATCGGCGACCCGTCGGATTGGCGGTTGGTTATGGTATTGTCGTCGGGGGGCATCGAGGCCTATCTGCGCAATGTGGAGGATCCGATGGCCGGCGTATCGGTATTGTTGCAGGAGGAGTGGTGTGCCGACGGCACGCCCTTGCTGGAGAAGATAGAGAATGCCGTCTATGACCATCCGCAGCTTCTTGACGATTTCTCGGCCGACATTGCGTTGGTCACGCAGGCGGCGATAAGGGCGCAGGAAAGAGTCGTAGATGC
>CABUTY010000407.1 GCA_902494595.1 uncultured Porphyromonadaceae bacterium
AACAGCTTTTCGCTTCCCAGATAATGCCATGGCGTCTCTGCCGGCAGTAGATGGAAACGATGCAGGATATGGTAGCGGCATATGTTGAAGACCACGAATGCGGCGCCCGTCGTCAGCAAATCTACTGCGATGTACTTGACCCTCTCGGCCCATATGTTCTGAGTATGTCCGCTCATCCGGGTTGACTTTCAAGCATTTCGGGAATCCCGATCTGCCGGACCCCTATTTTGAAAAACTGCTGATTGAAATCGCCTGGGCGGATGATGTCGTGATTCCATATCACTATATCTATGTCGAGGGGTACATCTCCCCGGCTCCGCGCAGCATCGTCGCGGCCGCATGCCGCCTCCATAGCCTTGGCTCTCATGTTCAGTGTCTCGTAAGTCTCCGTAGTATAGCCTGCAGCTACCATATTGAGGTAGGGCCGGCCTATGCCATGATACTCTGGAGTCTCGTAGATACACGACGCATCCACATCCGTCAGCACACTGCGGAGCCATCTGCAGGCCTTCTCCAGGTACTGCCGCCGTGGCGTAAGATTGCTACCTATGCATACCACCGCACGATTCATGCCCTATCTCTTCTCAGACTTAAGTGTTATGAGGGTTATCTCGGGAGTGGCGCCTATCCTCATGGGAATGGCCACTTCGCCGGTGCCGATGTTCACGTATAGACGGCTGTGAGTGCCGTCGGGCGCCTTGTCCTCGTACATACCTCCCCAGTAGGGATAGCGCCACGATGCCGGCGAAAACCGCCGCCCGAACATGTCGGCCTCCATCTGCATGGCGTGCGTGTGACCCGACAATGTCAGGTCTACATTGCTGTGACTGCGCACGTAGCGGTTCCAATGCTCCGGATTGTGGCTCAACAGTACTTTGAACCGCTTGTCGTTGATATTTCTCGTTCCATCTTCCGACTCGTAGGCTTTCTTCAGGTCGCCGTACTGGCCGAACGGAGGCTCGCCCCAGTTGCCCACACCTATCAGCGCTATCGTATCTCCGTCATGAACTATGTAACGGTAATCGTTGTCGAGCAGCTGCCATCCCATACGGGCCTGGGCGTTGTGCATCTGCCGGAGGTTCGCCTCCTTGGCTGCGGCATCCGGCCATTCCTGATAGTCGCCGTAATCATGATTACCCAATATGGAATATACACCATCTTTGGCGCGAAGTCGCGACAGTACAGGTATAAAGGGCTCTATCTCGGGAGTATTCCTGTTGGCGAGGTCGCCGGTAAACACTATCATGTCGGCATTCAGTGCGTTGATTTCATCCACCATTCGTGCCACAAATGTCGTATCTGCGCCCCAGGTAGGCACATGTGCGTCGCTGAACTGCACTATTCTGTAGCCATCGAAACCTTTCGGGATACGCGCCGACGACACCTCCACCTTTACCGTATCCAGCTCATGGCGCGTCACAAGGACGCCCCACCACATGGTTATGAACGCCAGAATGCCCAGCGGTACCCCGGCCATGGCTCCATAGTTGACAAGACGTCGGCTCCCTATGTTGACAAGCCTGCCGACAAGTGAGCACAGCACATATACAATCTTGGCTACAAAGATGGTGAGATAGCTGAAGAGGAGCCACATCACGGGCTGCAGGTCATAATATCCGGAGCGACGGGGAAGGCTGAGCCCTACGACCAGCAACGCCCAGCACAGCAACACGCTGATACCGTAAACAGTGCAGTTGCGGCCTCTTCTGAGCTTGCTGCTCTGGCTACGCACATCCCACATAATGTAGGCGTCTACCAACAATGTCACCAGCAGCAACAGTATGATATTTAGCAGTGGCAGTCTCATGGCTTATTCTTATTACTCAAGGCCTCCAAGTATCGACTTCAGCTTGTTGCGCAACGGATTAGAGTACATGGTGAGCATCATCTCCATCATGTAGCCGCGTTCTTCGTCGGTGATGTCGGCAAGGTCTATCTTTGCCAGCTGACTCTCGAAATAGGCCAGCACCGTCTGCTTCTCCTCCGGCGTGTATCTTGATTCGAAACGTGA
>CABUTY010000408.1 GCA_902494595.1 uncultured Porphyromonadaceae bacterium
TAACTTCAAAGAAGTGAACGAGAAATATGTTAAAATCGTTCACAACTCAGACTCCTGAAAATACCGTCTGTAGGCACCACCCCCCGCAGGCTTTGACGCTTTTCACCCTTTGGTTCAGTCACATAGCCCGCTATGTTCCCTCACCTGCATGGCGAAAATCGTCTAAAGCCTGCGCCCCCTGCGTGAACAATTTTTAAGGAACAGAGCCTAAGAGAGGTAAGCACCGCCATATGGAGCTTACCTCTCTATGATATCCGGAGTTTATCTTTTTCTGATTCGGAGGAGATGGGGAGTATGATCAGAAGTTGTAGTAGAGACCTACGGAGAGGTTCTTGGAGGAGAAGTTTACGCCGCCATATTCGGGTTCTCCGCCTTCTTTGGCGCGGTTGTTGGCGCCGTGGTAACCTACAAAGCCGAGGTGTGCGAGGATGGTGAAGTGGTCGGTGATGTTGAAGGCTATGCCCGGAAGAAGACCTACCTCATAGGAGCAGGCTGTACCCGAGCTGCCCGATTGGGAAGTGGAACCGAGACCGACTCCTACCGTGCCGTCAACAAAGAGCTGGACGAGGTTGTTGCTCGTGCGGTAATAAGTGAAGCGAGCGTAGGGGTTGATGTTGAAGATGTTGAGGTTCACATCCTGACCGGCATAATTGCGGTAGGTGTATCCTACGCGTCCGCCGAAGGCCCACCGGTCGTTGAAATTATAGCCGACTTCGGGCTGAACGGTGAACTCGTTGGTGGTGCCATCTTCTTTATCGCTTCTGTGCATGAAACCGATGCTGCCACCGGCATACCAGTTGCCGGCCATGGCCGGAGCGGCGAATGCTGACAATGCAAGCATCGACGTCACGATAGTCTTTTTCATAACTGCTTAGTCTATTTTAACGTATCTTTATAGAAAACAACATTATTGCCTCTAATATTGTTCCCGATTGTAAATTTTAACAAATGCAAACAGGAGAGGGGTGTGATTTATGTGGGGAATGTGGGGGTGGCGTAGTGGGGGTGGTGGTTAAGGAGTTCGGAGCGGAGGAAGGAGCGGTCGAGATGGAGGTATATCTCTGTTGTGGCTATTGACTCATGGCCGAGGAGTGCCTGGATGGCGCGGAGGTTGGCGCCGCCTTGCAGGAGGTGTGTGGCGAAGCTGTGGCGAAGTGTGTGCGGAGAAACTTTCCGGGAGATGCCGGCAGCGGCGGCAAGGTCGCGGATGATGTAGAACACCATGACCCGCGTCATCGCCGCGCCGCGGCGGTTCAGAAAGATAATATCCTCGTTGCCGGGTTTTATGGGGCCATGGATACGCTGTTCAAGGTATGACTGCAGCAACGACACAGACACCGGCGACAATGGCACAAGCCGTTGTTTCGAACCTTTACCCTCGACAATGGCGCATTCGTCGGTGAGCGAGAGTCTCGACAGCCGCAGCCCCGTGAGTTCCGATACGCGAAGTCCGCTGCCGTATAATGTCTCCACTATCGTGCGGTTGCGCAGCGCCTCATCCTTCGACGTGTCGATGGCCGATATCATGGCGTCAATTTCTTCCACGCTGAGCACGTCGGGAAGATGGCGCCCGCGTCGGGGCATCTCTATGAGTTCCGACGGATCTGCGTCGAGTATATTGCGCGAGCGGCAATATTTGAAGAAACCGCGTATTCCCGACACAAACCGTGCGAGTGATGCAGCTGAGAGTCCCATCTCTGCCAGCTCGCAGAGAAGTGTATGGATGTCGGTGGCAGAAAGAGATGAGATATCCTTACCGCACCCCTCGCACCAGTCGAGAAGATGGTTTATGTCGACGCCGTATGCCGCGGCGGTGTTCTGCGACAGACCCCGCTCCAGCACCAGTGTGCGGAGGTAGTCGCTGACCATTTTGCGCGATTCCATCGGAGGATATAAAGAAACAGTTTAAATTTATGAGCCAATGATTTTGAGAAGATTTTTGTGGGATATCCGCAAGTTGAGGAGGGAGCGATGCGGGCATCGTGACCGACGAAACCTGGCGGAAAGCA
>CABUTY010000409.1 GCA_902494595.1 uncultured Porphyromonadaceae bacterium
CAGTGGTGGTGCTTGCGCCGACGGTGACGGGATAAGTCAGGCCCTCGCGCGACGATACTCTCACATTGATGGAGTAATCGCCTTTTTCTATGGTCCACGGAGTGCCGTCGGTATTCTTGTTGTTGGCGTAGGCCGTGCATGTTATAAGCTCGAAACGCTGTTCGTCGGCTTTATCTTCCACCGGTACTTCGATGGTGCCGTTCACGGTCTTGCCATCTTTGGCAATGCCTGTTATCACATACTTGCCGGCGGGTATGAAGTACGTCAGCGAGTCGCCGGCGGCTGCCTCCGGCTTCATGACCTGACCGTCAGACTTGGCCGCCAGCGTGATGCCGGTGGTCTCCTTGTTGGTCTTGACTTTTACAGTCGCCGCCTGAATGCCGCTAAGCGGCAGGAGAGCCGTAAGAGCCACATAAATCAGTTTCTTTGTCATTGGTTGTTATTGTTGAGTGAATTTCTTTCCGTTGCGAATGTAAATCTGTCCGGAGCGGGGAGATGTCACAGGTATTCCTTGAAGATTGTAGATGATATTGGCTGCATTCTCCGGGTGCATGTATATATCGGATAATCCGGCCTGCGGTTCGGGCTGGAGCGCCAGAAAGTGCGCCGGGTTGATGTATACCTTATGTTTGCCGAGGAGGTTGCCTTCGGGGCTCCATTGGTAGAGGGTTCCGGCCGAAGTGAAGCCGCCGGCATCCGTTGCATAATAATATCCGGTGTATGGGTTGACGTATATTCCGTAGGGCATCATCATGCTTTTTATGTCTTGGAGCATTGTGCCGGGGAGTGTCTCGGTTACACCCTCTGTGCCCTCGCTACTCAGCACGAGTGCGGGGTCGATGGTAAGATAATTAAACTCGTAGTCGCTCGTATAATATGAATAGCGGGAGCCGATGGCGAGGAAATTTCCTTGACGGTCTACGGTATTATAAGTGGCGGCGTAGTCGAGTTTCACAAAACATTCATCATCCTTTTTCCCGTCGAGTACGGCGCGGCAGTCGAGTATTATAGTTGCCGCCATGATATCGTAATAATCGCCGGGGGAATTGATGCATAGGAACCGGCCGCTCTGCGACATCTTGCCGTAGAGATTGATCTGGCCGGTATCCACATTTCTGATCACCTTCATGGTAGCGGCATCGATTACGGAGACAGTGGTTTCATACTCATGGTCTTCGTTGAAGGCGTAACCGCCGGTGTTGGCCACGAAGAGGTATCCGTCGAAGATAGCTATCCCTTCCGGCTCATAACCGACCTCCACGGCATCCACAACCTTGAAATTGTCAAGGTCGATTTTCGCCACATAACCTTTGGTGAACTCTCTGGTGCCGTTTACGGTGCCGCATTCGTGGCCGTAAGACGAAACATAGACATATCGGCCGTCTGCAGCCAGCTTGCGGTTGTTGGGAATATCCTCCGTGGCCGTCACAGCTCTGCCGTCGGGCCGGATGAACTGCACGATATTCGACCAGTTGACCGATATGGCTATCAGCGAGTCGTTCACCTGGATAATGTCGTTGGGGGTGTCGCCGAGCTTCATGCCGTTGACGTCGCGAAACCATTGGTTGCTGACCACTCGGCCATCTTCAAAATACGTGACTTTGCCGTTGTCGGCCTGCCAGTTGCCCTCGTTGAGGAGTATGAGCCGTTCTTTGGCACCTCCCATCGATACGGCCATGGCGGCCGTCACTATCAATGTGGTTGTTCGTTTCATATCTGTGGCTTATTTGATTTTATACTGAAAGCCCAGGAAAGGGTGAACTTGATGTTTCTTCCGGGCATGGGATAGCGTGGGATATGCTCGTACTGCACATCGAAGAGGTCGTTGATCTCAAGCGAGGCCATGAGCGACCGCCATCTGCCGGTGAGCTTAAGGTCTACATTGTTGTAGGCTCTCAGCACATCCTCCGGGTCGGCGTACGACCACATGCGGCGTCCCACATGAAGGTTGGAGACTGTCAGCGATATGTATCGCCAGGCCACTATGCCGGTGATGC
>CABUTY010000410.1 GCA_902494595.1 uncultured Porphyromonadaceae bacterium
AATGGGCGCCGGAAAGTGTCGTTGACAGCGACAGCGACCCGGCGGTGAAGATTTTCAATTCGGTATATGCCGCCGACGAGGATGATGTGATGTGCGACTATCAGGATGGGCGTGTATGCATCTACAGTCTTACTCCCGGGGTCAAAGGCTTCCTGCAGCGCACGTTTGCCGGAGCACGCATACGGTGTCATCAGACAGTGCTCGTGAAACGCCTTGGCGACAGAGGCTCCGATATGCCCGTGGTATACATCAATATACGGGCGGGATGGGCAGACTTTGTGGCTGTCGACGGCAAGAAGCTGC
This sequence comes from uncultured Porphyromonadaceae bacterium, assembly GCA_902494595.1. GTDB lineage: Bacteria > Bacteroidota > Bacteroidia > Bacteroidales > Muribaculaceae > Lepagella. The sequence goes on from CABUTY010000410.1 coordinate 304, forward strand.
TCATGGCCGTCACCCACGACTGGCATGACACGGAAGACATCCGTTACAGGCTCTTCAACCTGCTGGATGTCTACGGACTTGACCCGGCGTCGGTACAGGTGTCGCTGTCGGGCCTCAAGGAAGAGAAAGGGATATTGCTTCGCGGACTCCGCGACAGAGTGGCCTACGTGATGATGACTATGGTGCCCGGCATAGCCACGCAGGCCGGCATGTCGCTGACCGCCGCACTGCTCATGAGAGGCGAAATGTAAGAAAGAAATCATGCGGATAATAAGAGGAAAATACGGACGGCGGCGCTTTGATGTTCCCAAGAACATCACGGCACGTCCCACCACCGACTTCGCCAGGGAGAACCTGTTCAACATCCTGGAGAATCAGGAGGAGACAGAGGGTAAGAGCGTTCTGGACCTGTTTGCTGGCACGGGAGCCATATCCTGGGAGTTTGTGTCGCGGGGAGCGCGCAGCGTCACGGCCGTGGAGGAGGCACCGGTGCAGGGCCGCTTCATATTGTCGGTCAAGGAGAAGCTTGGCGACGACACCCTGGAGCTGTTCCGCGGCGACGTGTTCCGCTTTCTGGCGCATCCGCGCCGGGATTACGACATAATCTTCGCCGACCCGCCATATACCCATCCGCGTTTTGCCGAGATACCGTCGCTGATTCTCGAGAGTCAGGCAGCCCGCCCGGGCACGCTCGTGATTGTGGAGCATAATGCCTCCCATGATTTCAGCGACATTCCCGGCTTCGAGCAGAAACGGGCATACGGCAGCGTGAATTTTTCTTTCTTCCGCAAGCCGTAGAGAATCGACGGGAAAGAACGCGCTCTTAACAGAAATCAAAAAGAAACACCCATAAAACCCACATAAAATGAAGCTTGACAGGATAGAAGAAGCCATAGAAGATATACGTCAGGGCAAGATGGTGATAGTAGTGGACGACGAAGACCGCGAGAATGAGGGCGACCTCATCATGGCAGCGGAGAAGATCACACAAGAGGATGTGAACTTCATGCTCAAGAATGCACGTGGAGTGCTATGTGCGCCGGTCACGGAGGCCAGGTGCAAGGAGCTTCAGCTCGACAAGCAGGTCAGCGACAACACATCGATGCTTGGGACACCGTTTACAGTGACTGTCGACAAGCTTGAGGGCTGCACCACAGGAGTGTCGGCCCACGACCGTGCGGCTACGTTGTGTGCTCTTGCCGACCCGGCGTCGGTGCCCGCGACTTTCGGCCGCCCCGGACATATCAATCCGCTGTATGCCCAGGACCGCGGCGTGCTGCAGCGTGCCGGACATACGGAGGCTTCCGTGGACCTCTGCCGTCTTGCCGGCCTTCAGCCTGCAGGAGTGCTCATGGAGATTATGAACGACGACGGCACCATGGCCCGTCTTCCCGAATTGCGTGAGCGCGCCCGCGAATGGGGGCTCAAGCTCATAAGCATCAACGACCTCATAGCCTACCGTCTGAAAAACGACTCTCTCGTGGAGCGTGGCGAGGAGGTGAAGCTCCCCACGGAATGGGGCAACTTTCATCTGATACCCTTCCGACAGAAAGACAACGGTCTGGAGCATATAGCGTTGGTCAAAGGCGACCTTGGGGGCGATGAGCCGGTGCTTGTGCGCGTGCATTCGAGTTGCGCCACCGGCGACATCTTCGGCTCGTTGCGCTGCGAATGCGGCCAGCAGCTCCATAAG
>CABUTY010000411.1 GCA_902494595.1 uncultured Porphyromonadaceae bacterium
CCCGCCGATGTGACGGCTCCTATGGTGCGATACGCCGAGCTGCTGGGCCTCTGCTTCCAGATCAAGGACGATATTTTCGATTATTACCCTAATCCCCAGATTGGTAAGCCTACGGGCAACGACCTGCGGGAGGGAAAGGTGACGCTACCGCTGCTATGCGCGTTGCAGACGGCCCCCGAGGAGGAGAGCCGCCGCATGAAGGAGCTGATATGCCGTGGCGACCTGACGGCCCCCGACATTGAACGCCTCGTGGAGTTTGCCCGCGAATACAAGGGCATAGACGATGCCTACGACATCATGGACACTCTGCGGCGACAGGCCGACGATATTATCCTGCAGTTTCCCGAGTCGGAGTCACGGCAGTCGTTCCGCGACATCTTCGACTATATCATCAGTCGGGACAGGTGAAACGCGCTCTAAAACCGTACATGTACGAAGGAATTTTGGAGGCTGGCTGCGACGAGGCTGGCCGGGGCTGTCTGTGCGGGCCGGTGAGCTGCGCGGCCGTGATATTGCCGCCAGGCTTCGAAGACCCGGGTCTCAACGATTCCAAGCAGCTTACAGCCACCCGTCGCGAGGAATTGCGCGCAATCATAGAGCGTGAGGCTCTGGCATGGGCGGTGGTCATGGTAGATGCCGAGGAAATCGACAGGATAAACATTCTCAACGCGTCGATAGCCGGCATGCACAGGGCGCTGGACGCGCTGTCGGCACGCCCTGCGCACATCATAGTGGACGGCAACAGGTTCAAACCCTACACTGACCCTACGACGATGATGGAGACCGCCGCCGACACGGTGGTCAAGGGTGACGGCAAATATATGTCGATAGCCGCGGCCTCCATATTGGCGAAGACACACCGCGACGAGCTGATGCTGCGCTATGCCGGGGCGTATCCCGGTTACGGCTGGGAGCGCAACATGGGTTATCCGACGGCGGAACACCGCGGGGCAATAGCGCGGCTCGGCCTTACGCCACTGCACCGCCGCTCTTTCAAAGGTTGCATTATTGAATCGTAATCAGTAAATTTGCGTTATGGAAACTGACGAGTTCGATATCCGCGAGGGCGTTGAGAAGCCCGAGGGTGGCGAGATGGACATAGAGCGGGCATTGCGGCCTCTGCGTTTCGACGATTTCCGCGGGCAGGCGGGCATCATCGAGAATCTGCGGGTGTTCGTGAGCGCCGCCAAGCTGCGCGGCGAAAGTCTTGACCATACGCTGCTCCACGGTCCTCCGGGTCTCGGCAAGACAACCCTCTCGAACATCATAGCCAATGAGCTGGGCGTCGGCTTCAAGACAACCTCCGGTCCTGTGCTCGACAAGCCGGGCGACCTCGCCGGCATCCTCATGTCGCTCGAGCCGCACGATGTGCTCTTCATCGACGAGATTCACCGTCTGCATCCAGTGGTGGAGGAATATCTCTACTCGGCCATGGAGGATTACCGCATAGACATACTTCTCGACAAGGGGCCGGGGGCCAAGAGCGTACAGCTGTCGATATCGCCGTTCACTCTGATAGGGGCCACGACGCGTAGTGGGTCGCTGACGGCACCTCTGCGGGCGCGTTTCGGCATACAGTGCCATCTGGAATATTACGACCATGAGCTCCTGCAGCGTATCGTGGAGCGGTCGGCGCGTCTACTGCGCACCGGCATCGAGGGCGCAGCGGCTCATGAGATAGCGCTGCGCAGCCGCGGCACGCCACGTGTGGCCAACGCTCTGCTGCGGCGCGTGCGCGACTTCGCGCAGGTAATCGGTACCGGAAGTATCGACCTCCCCATTGCCCGACATGCTCTCGAGGCTCTTCATATCGACAGGTATGGCCTCGATGAAATCGACAACAAGATTCTGACCACAATCATCGACAAGTTCAGGGGTGGTCCCGTGGGGCTCAACACCATAGCCACGGCCATAGGCGAGGACCCCGGCACCATCGAGGAGGTGTACGAGCCTTTCCTCATAAAAGAGGGCTTCATGCAGCGCACTCCCCG
>CABUTY010000412.1 GCA_902494595.1 uncultured Porphyromonadaceae bacterium
AGAGCCGTTGAAGTAGCCGAGGATACCGCGCACGCAGCCTGTGCCCTCGGGTATCGTGTCGTTATAGAAGTTGCTGTAGCCCGAGAGGCGCACGGCAAGCGAGTCGCCGGCCTCGTTCTTGAGATAACGCGACACGGTTTCCTGTCGGGGAGCATAGGTGGTCTTCCCTGCCTGCACGAAATGCACATTGCGCACTTCCACGAGCTGGCTCTGCATCTTCACCAGGTCGCTGTTGGAGATGGGAAGGGTAAGTTTCAGACAGTAAATCTTGTCGGCGGGCCATGTCTGGTCCACATTGACGAGCTGCATCGCAGGGTCGGGAAGACCGTTGCACTGTGCATGGTCGAGCCAGTAGTCGTAGGTCATGAAACCGAGCTGAGGCAATCCATTGTAAGGGTCGCCGGGGGCGCCAACCTGCTGCAGACCGCGGTAATAACCTATATAGAGGCCTGTCATATCGACCACCACCTCCTGACCCAGACGGTAACGGGTGTAGAGGTTACGCTCACGCATGGAGAATGTCAGCGCGGCGGTCTCGTCCTGGATCACCAGGTTCTGGTCGATGTTGCCGGAGGCATCGGAGGATACCACACGGCCGTGGATTATGAAGTGCTCCTTTGTGGCTTCATCCTTGAAGCCTACAAGAGACGTTTTGTTCTCATAGAGGGTTTTAAGCTCGGCGATGGTGGTATTGGCCTGTATCGTGGCCTCGGGAACCTCCAGCCCCGGAGCATCCATGTCGGCCTGACACGACCACAGTCCGCCGGCAAGCACCAACGCCCCCGCTATTCTTATTATTTTATTGCGATTTTTCATCTTCTTCATTATTTAGACTTTCCTGTGATCTGGAAATTACGTATCTCCCACGAATCGGCATTCTGTTTAGTAGACTCGTACTTGAAAGCCACCTGTATTTTCTTGCCTTCGAAATCGGCGAGGGAAATCTGGCCGGAGCTGGCGAAGTTCCAGGTTCCGGCGGCAGGCCAGTTGGGGATAGCAATCTGAGTCCATTCAGTCTGGCCGACCTCGCGGACCATGAAGCCGCAGAGCTGACGTATGTTGCGCTGATAGTTGGCGGCATGCTCGAACTGTGCGGAGACGTCCGTTTTGCCGGTGAGGTCTATTTCGGGCGAAATAGCGTAGCTGAGGGCTTCAAAGGAGCCATTAGCGTAAGCCGTGCCATAGAGATAATGGGCGCCGTCGCGCTCGTACCAGCTCCATATATACTCAAGACCTCCAAGCTTGATGTTGTCGAAAGTCCAGTCGATGGTTGCGGCGCCGGCGTCAAGACCGGCATATATCACCTCGGGGGCGCCGCCGATGTTGACATCGTCGAGATTATATGCGGTGCATTCGCGGCCTCCCTTTTGAGTCTTATAGAGCCAGCCTATGCGTATCACGCCGCTGACATCGGAGAGATCGATTAGCGACGACGACCATTCGCTGAAACCATTCTCGGGAGCCACAGGGATGTTGGCGTCGAGACGACGCACGGGCTTGTCGTCGGCTATAAGCCATACCTCCATGCTCGAATCGGGCGAATAATAGCTTGAGCGCATCTTGAAGCTCACGTTCTTCAGCATGCTCTTGTCGATATCCACGGCAGGACTCTGCAGCCAGGCCTCGTAAGGGCCTCCCGATATGGTGCCCGAGTAGGCGGAGGCTGTCATGCAGTTGCCGTTGGCAAGCTGAGCGATGCCCCAGCCCAGCAGGTTACCCTCTACGGTGAGCACCCGCCAGCCCGAGTTCTTGTAATAGTTGAGGTCGAGCGACGAGTTCCATCCTTCCCAAAGGTAAGGAAGCGGCTGCAACTCCACTGGAGGGAGGTCTTTGCCCTTGTCGCCCCATTCGAAGTCGGATACGGAGCGCACGCCGTAAGCGCCGCAGTATTTGGTACCGGTGGTGCCGCGCAGGGTCACCAGCTTGCCGAAATTGTCGGGATTATCCTTTAGGTTGAGGGCCTTGCGCACATCGGTATTGGGGAGCTG
>CABUTY010000413.1 GCA_902494595.1 uncultured Porphyromonadaceae bacterium
CTGCGGTTGGCCTTGCGGTAGCTACCCTTGAATACATACGGGATGTCGAGCCGCGACGTGATTTCCACAAGCGTCCCGGCAATATCCAGCGCCATTTCCTCTCCTTCTATCACGCAGGGCCCCGCAAGCAAGAAAAAATTGCCGCTGCCGCTCCCCGTAAGATATTCTCGCATATCACGCATTTCCGACATCTTCTTTCATTTCAAATTGTTCAATACATGGAATGCGGCCACTCCATAAAGCGCCGCTGTTTCCGTTCGCATCCTTGTGCTGCCGAAAGTGACGGGCACGAAACCGGATTCCATACATGTCTTGACTTCTTCGCCGCTGAAGTCTCCTTCAGGCCCTATCACCATCACGAGGTCGTTACCTTTTCGGTATACTTCGCCAAAATCCTTGCGTTCCACACTGTCGGAACAATATCCGAACACTTTCACGGCATAGCTGTCGGCAGAGGCAGCTAAAAAGTCGCCTATGTCCACCATCCCGGCAATCTCCGGCAGACGGGCCTTAAGGCTCTGCTTCATGGCCGACACCATGATACGGCGCAGCCTGTCGAGCTTCTGCACCTTCCTCTCCGACCGGGCACATCTGAGAAGCACTATCTCGTCGACGCCCATCTCCACTGCCTTTTCCACAAGCCACTCCATTCTGTCGGCATTCTTTGTGGGAGCCACGGCAAGTGTCAGCTTCCCCTTCCAGGGTGATGCCTCTTCCCGGCGGTCTACTATCTCCACTTCCACTTCTTTGGGATTGGCGTCGACAATACGGCAACGGTATGCCGTGCCTTTGCCGTCGACAGTCTCGATTTCGGCGCCCTCGCGGAGGCGTAGCACTCTGACAGCATGCGCCGACTCTTCCTCCGGCAATCTGCCGCCTTCTATATCAGGCGAATAGAATCTGATCATAAGATTTCCTCAACCATTCCGCCGGCATCCTGGTCCTCTTCTGTCTTCTTGAGATTGATTGCGGTCGGTTTCTTATGTTCCTTGAATATTATCCAGAAGAGCACACCCACTACCAGCGAATATCCGGCAAGTATGAGCCACGACTCATGCCAGCCGCGAAGCTGCTCGGCAAGTGATAGGCCGGGAGCATATACCAGGTCGTTGAACACCACCGAACCGGCCAGATAGGTACCCAAAGAGGCGCCGATACCGTTGGTCATCAGCATGAAGAGTCCCTGGGCGGCCGACCTCTCGTGAGGTGATGTCTGCGTATCCACGTACAGACCGCCCGACACATTGAAGAAATCGAATGCCACGCCGTAAACTATACACGACACTATCAAGGCTATAATGCCCGGGAAATTGGTGTCTCCGACTCCGAAGAGGCCGAAACGGAACACCCATGCGAACATGGCCATCAGCATCACTCCCTTGATGCCGAATCTCTTCAGACAGAAGGGTATCATGAGTATGCACAAGGCCTCGGCGCATTGCGAGATGGAGATGAGAAAAGTCGGATTCCTGGCCCACCAGCCATCCATGAAGCCGTGTGCGAATTGCGGAAGCTCCGGATTGTTGAAGTAGTTTATGAATGATGAGCCGTAGCTGTTGGTTACCTGCAGCGCCACTCCGAGAAGCATGCTGAAGATGAAGAAGATAAGCATATGCTTCTGCTTGAACAGGCGGAAAGCCTTGAGGCCGAAAGCATCGGCCAGCGATTTCGACTCTCCTTTGCTAACCGGACATGCGGGCAATGTGAGGCAGTAGACCGCCAGTACAAGACTTATGATGCCCGAGGTGAAGAACTGTGCCGATGTGTACTGAATGGCTTCTCCGTTGATTATGCAGAAGTTCACGAGGAGCTCGGCGCAGATGAAGCCTACCGTTCCGAACACGCGTATCGGCGGAAAATGCTTCACCGTATCAAGACCCTGCTTGTTCAGGGCCGTGAATGCCACCGAATTGCTTAGCCCGACGGTAGGCATGAAGAAGGCTACCGACAGCGTGTAGGTGGTAAACAGAAGGTCGAACTGCAGC
>CABUTY010000414.1 GCA_902494595.1 uncultured Porphyromonadaceae bacterium
CATGCCTGCTCTGTGGCGTCAATCTCCATAACCGTCTTGCGGCTCAACGGCGTGCGGTCATGGTCCACAACTATCAGCGGCACCTGACGTACCACCTCGGGATTGTATATAAGCGAATATATCACCGGGTACACCAGCGGCAGGAACGTGAAGAAAAGTATCAGGCCGCCGTCGTGAATGATGAGGGAGAACTCCCTGACATAGACATGGAATAGGCGCGAGCACCATACGCCGAAATGGCCGAAGATGCCCCGCGGCTGCCTGCCCTTGTCGTGACGCGGTCGGTTGTTGTCGTGACTGCTCATGTTTTACGGACAATATACGGGTTTGAGGAAAGCACGCTTTATTCTGCCCGTCACCAGCAACGCCAGCAACGGATAGGCCAGATAACAGGCGAACCATATCCCGGAATAGTGGAACGGGAGGCCGTTGAGGGCCGTGTTGGCGTAGATGAGGAAGTTGTAGCGCGCCGGCATCAGGAAACTGAATATCGACATCGCCGGGTACATGCTCTGTTCGGGGAAGGAATATGCGGCGATGGAGAATGTGAGGATACCTGTCAGGGCGCATACCGACAGCGACAGGCGCAGGTTGGGAAGCAGCCCGAACACGGTGACGGCGAAGCACTGTGCCGCCACCACATACAGCAGCTCCGAAAGTGCCATAATCCACCATTCGCCGTTCATCGGGTAATGATTGTAGCGGAAAAGCCAGGCTGTCATGAAGAAGGCCATCGTCCACCATATCACAGTCTGGGGGAAGAGCTTGCCGAAGAGGGCTTTTGTCACGGAGCCGTGGGCCATGGCCATGAGCCGCCGCGAGGTATGGTATTTTACCTCCTGTCCCAGCGAGAATGCAGTGCAGAGCATAATCATCAGCTGCAGGATGGCCGGTATGAACGAGTTGCCCAGATATATGCCATAGTTCAACGAAGGGTTGCCGATGCCTCGCGACTGAATGTTCACGGGCATCAGATATGAGGCGAAATTCTGTGGGTCGGCACCTATATCCTGTACAACTTCCATGGCCACGCCGGCCTTGGCGTAGATTGCCGTAGCCTTGAAGGTCTTGAAGAGCAGAGTGCCGGGCACGTAATAGGCCATGTTGGTATAGAAAGTCACCACCGGCTTGCGACCGGCCAGCAGGTCGGCCTGGAAATTCTCCGGAATCATGAAGAAACCGTATATTTTCCCTTGCTGGAGCATGCTCCGCGCCTCGGAATATGAGTTTGGCGATTCCACGAGGTCCACCATCTGCATACCGCCGAGAGTCTGGGTGATGCTGCGCGACAGGTTGGTGCCATCCTTGTCGACGATGCCTGCGGGCACGCGCGTGGGAAGCCCTTTGTCGAGCATCGACCCCACGAAGAGAAACATGGCCAGAGGGAGCAGGAATATACCCACCCACATCAGAGGCCTGCGGGCTATCTGGATGCAGCTGCGCACCATGATACCCCATACCGTGGAGGGAATGGTCCACACACGGTCGCGGCTGCCATATTCCATGCGGCCTGACGTCATTTCCTATCCTCTTTTTTCGCTTTGCCTGCCACACCTTTGTAAACCACCGACATGCCGGGACGGAAGTTGTCAATCGGCTTTTCGGGACGAGCCTTTATCTGGAAAGTGCGGGCGTCATAGTCGCCGGTGGCCTTGGTGGCCTGCCAGTTGGCATAGGTGCCCAGGTCTTTGATATAGAACACCTCCATCTCAGTCTCCTTGTCGAGGGCCGGTATGTATACCTTCAGTCTGGTGCCGGTGGCTATATCCTTGAGGAGGGTCTCGCGCACGTTGAACACGGCCCAGCGGTCGTCGAGCTGGAGAGTGGCCACGGGAGCGCCGGTGGCTATCAGCTCGGAAACGGCAGGATATATGGTGATTATTTCGCCGTCGAAAGGAGCGGTGAGGTACTGGTCTTCAAGGATAGCGCCAACTTTTTTCTTTGACATCTTTGCTGCCCGGACCATAGCGCTGGCGG
>CABUTY010000415.1 GCA_902494595.1 uncultured Porphyromonadaceae bacterium
AAGCCGCTGAAATCCAAGCGGCCGCCGCCTCCGCATCAGAGCCGGAGGCCGCCAGGCCTATTACTTCCCTATATGGGCTGGAGGCCGGCGCCGCAAGCATCAATTGCAATTATCTCTCGCCGCTCCCTTATAACGGGCCAGCCGTGGCCTGGTATGGCGGCTGGGGCAAGGAGATGCGGCAGGCCCCCGAAAAGCTCGTGATGGCCTTCCGCACGGGTGTGGAATATTCCAAGGCCAAGAGCCCGGCGCGTAATGCCTCCATGCTGGCTCTTACCGCCCGCTTCGGCTGGGGCCCTTCATGGCGCCACCGTCTCCCCGCCGGTTGGGAGATAACCGCCGGCGCAGCCCTCGACATCTACGGCGGCATCCTATGGCTACCCGTCAACGGCAACAACCCCGCCCAGGCCCTCGCTTACGCCGGCCTCGACATTACCGCAGGCGTCTCCTGGAAAACCCGTTTCGGACGCCTCCCCGTCACTTTCGCCGACCACGCATGGATACCCTCCGCAGGTGCTTTCTTCATGCCAGGTTTCGGCGAGTCGTATTATGAGATATACCTTGGCAACCACCGCGGGCTCGCTCATTTCGGCTGGTGGGGCAACGCCTTCGGCATCGACAACCACCTCACCATGACCCTGCATTTCCGCAACCGCCGAAGCCTCGTGATCGGCTACCGCCTTGATGTCAGAAGCTTCAGGGCCAACAATCTTACCGACCAATATGTACGCAATGCGCTCAGTGTGGCTCTCCAGATCAATTAGGCCCCGTCGGCTCGGGCTGCGGCTTCCCATGTGGCTGGGCTGCATATGCCTTGTGGCGGCGCTGCTCGCCGGATGCACGGAGCCCATGACTTACCGTGGCGACATCGCCGACCCCTATGCCAATTACGACGCGCTATGCAAGACTGTCGGCGAACGCTACTGCTTCTTCCGCCAGAAGGGCATCGACTGGGATTCCCTCTCCCGCGCATACCGCGCCGATATTAAACCCGACATGTCGCGTATGGAGCTCTTCTATCTCATGAGCGATCTCCTCGACAATCTACGCGACGGACATGTAAACCTCAACGCCCCCTTCGCTACAAGCTATTACAAGAAATGGTGGAGCGACTATCCCCAGGACTTCGACGAGCGCACCCTCCAGGAGTATTATCTCAAATTCGGTGGGCTGCAGAAGAGTGGCATGACATATGCCGTATTCGCTCCCGACACCATAGGCTATCTGCGCATACCCTCCTTCTCGGTGGCCATATCGCCGACAGTCCTCGATTACATCCTCGCCTACATGCACCGCACCAAAGGACTTATAATAGATGTCCGCGACAATGGGGGAGGGTATCTAACCAATGTCCCGGAGCTTACCGGCCGTTTTCTCGACCGTAAGATTGTCGGCGGCTACATACGCCACAAGACAGGCCCGGGTCCCGACGATTTCAGCGAGCCTTTCGCCGTGGAATACGAGCCTGTTGATACCACCCTTCATATAGGCTACATGGGGCGCCCCGTGCTGGTGCTCACGAACCGCAGCTGTTACTCGGCGGCCAATGATTTCGTGTCGGTAATGAAGGAGCTGCCGAATGTCAGGATAGTGGGGGCGCGTACCGGTGGCGGCGGCGGTCTCCCATTCAGCTCACAGCTCCCCATAGGTTGGAGCATCCGGTTCTCTTCATGTCCCGTCAACGACGCCCACGACCGCGTCACCGAGTTTGGAATAGACCCCGACGTGGAGGTTCACTGCACTCCCAAGCAATTCGCCGACGGCATCGACAACATCCTCGACACTGCCTTCTCAATAATCCTCAAATAGAAAAAAGCCGCTCTCGCGAGTGGCTTTCTTCTAACTTAATGAACAAAATCTATCTTCTAACTGTCTATATAACAATCCGGCTCCCCGAATTGTTCTGACACCATTAAAATTTTTTTCTACAGCCCCCGCGAGGAAGGTCTCGGAATCACAGAACTGAACCGGAA
>CABUTY010000416.1 GCA_902494595.1 uncultured Porphyromonadaceae bacterium
CGTCTCAAGACGAGCCAATGGCTTGTCCTGTCGAACATTATCGCAATATTCGGCGTATTGCTGCACGAGGCAACGTTTTTCTTTATGGTTCCGGTGTGCATACTGCTTACAGTAACGAGACTGCATGGAATAGTCAAGGCTATTGCGTCATGGTTGCCGTCGATAATCGCATTTGCCATATGTTGCATACATAAAGGGGACGCCGGGATGTATGTCCGCATAGTCGACGCCGCGCAAACGCTGGCGCCTGATGCGTTTGCCGGCGGGGCGGTGCCGGGAGCATTGCCATATATCGGCAAGAGTACCGGAGAGGTTTTTGCATTCCATATCGGCATGAACTTTACCGACCGGATTGACGGATTGCCGTTGCCTGTTGGTATGGTGACTATTTTCTACTTCGTCTATGTTCCTTTCATAACGATAGCGGCGTTGAAGGTTTTCAGCCGGAGGTCTCCGGGCACACGGCGGCTGGGTACATTGCTGTCGCTCATGGGTTTTCAGTTTATATTTCTGCTGCCGATGTTTACGGTTCTGAGCTGCGACATCTGCAGGGTATGCCTTTATTGGGTCATGAGTTCCCTGATAATATGGCTTACGTTGGGCGAGGAGGACATCGAAGCGTTGTTCGGCGACAGATATAATCGGGTGTGCCGAAAGACGGTAGTCCGGATGCTTTCACCGCGTGCGGCGCGGAGTAAGATTCTGTTGGCCTTCTGCGTGCTTTTCATAGGTGTCACTTTCTACCGCCGACAACCTCGGGATATGGTTCTTTCAAGTCCTGCCGGCTCAGCAATTTGGACGGTTCAGCAGGTTATCGAGAAAGTCAATCCGGACATCCGACCTTTGTAATTGTCCCTGAGAGCGCTTAATTTCTGACAGCGACATGCTGTCGCTGATGATTCATGGTATAGTTGAACAAGTAGGAGTTTACGTATGTTATGCTTTCAGAAAAAAAGTTTAAACCATGGAAATCAGAAATCTTTTCGATCTTTCGGGGAAGACAGCGGTGGTGACCGGAGGAGGCGACGGCATAGGCAAAGGGTGCTGTGAAATATTGGCGGCGGCGGGAGCATCGGTCGTAGTCAGCGATATAAGCGCCGACAAGGCCAAGGCTGTGGCCGACAGTATAGTCGCTACAGGTGGCAAAGCCATTGATGTGGTCTGCAATGTGCTTGAAGATGCAGATCTCGTCAACCTCATAAACACGGCGGTAAAGACCTATGGCACAGTCAACATACTGGTCAACAACGCCGGTATGGGAGGCGCAGGCCGCGAGAACCCGTTTAAAATAGATGTCAGCTATGTGGAGCGTATTTATCGTATCAACGTATTTGCGCCATGGCGTCTTTGTCAGCTTGCAGTCCCCGAGATGGGCAAATCGGGCTATGGCAGCATTGTCAACATTACGTCGATGAGTTCGATAGACAAAGAGGCCAATATGTGTGTTTATTCTTCATCGAAGGCCGCGCTCAATCATCTTGCCGCTAATCTGGCTTACGATTTCGGCCCTTACGGAGTAAGGATAAATAATGTCGGACCCGGCGCCACGAAGACAACCGCTCTGGAATCAATTCTTACACCGGAGCTTCATGAGAAGATGCTCAGACATACGCCAATACATCGTTTGGGAGAGGTTTCCGATATCGCCCAGGCAGTACTGTTCTTTGCGTCGCCGGCATCGGCATGGATCAGCGGACAGGTTATTTTTGTCAATGGCGGAGGTAATCAGACACTCGACTGATAAGTAAATACTTATAGTCTCAACATAAAAATCATAACAATGAAGTTGTCTAAACTAATTTACGTAACATAAACAATATAAAAAGTTGTTGACTTTATGGCAACCTTTATCAATCTTTTGGGCGTATTTCTCCTCTCTCATCGGCACCGACCGAGAGGTCGCTGCCTCTTCGATAGAAGAAATCCATCCCAAAATCTTAATAAATCTTGCCATAAAAATTAGTTTA
>CABUTY010000417.1 GCA_902494595.1 uncultured Porphyromonadaceae bacterium
ATAATCTCTGTCTTCATTTTGGCGGCCTCGCGGAGCATCTCCTGCTGACGCGCCTGTGCCTCGCGCATGTATTTGTCGGCTTCGGCACGCGCGTTTTCCAGCTGCTCCCTGGCCTCACGGGCATTCTCTACTCCCTCGTCGATTGTCGAGGCCCGCTTGTCCATCATCTTGATGATTACCGGCCAACCCCATTTCGCCAATACCAGGAACAACAGGATGAACGCTACGAACATCCAGAATATAAGCCCGAAGTCAGGCGTAAATAATTCCATTGTCTCTTCTTTTAGGGTTGATTAATATCCCTGTCCGGCTCGTGGCCGGACAGGGTCTGTTCCGGTTTTATTTGATGAAGATAGCGAGCGCCGATACGATTACGGCAAACAGAGCGACACCCTCGATAAGAGCGGCGATCACAATCATGTTGCTTCGGATATCACCGGCGGCCTCAGGCTGGCGTGCAATCGCCTCCATTGCCGAGCCTCCGATCTTTCCGATACCGATGCCCGCACCGATGGCGGCCAACGACGCTCCTAACGCTGCTCCAAGAGCGGCTATAGGCTGCAGATTCATCACTGCCTCTGCTACTTCTCCCGCGGCTGCCAGTATGGCGCCCATAATCATTGTCAACATAGCTGTACTTTTTTAATGTTTATTTTTTTATTGTTTTTTCAAATTTTATCTATCTGAGCCGCCTCTTTGGCAAGAAGTCTATGCTCTTCCTCGGCTTCCTTGTCCTTATGCTCCTCGTGTTCTTCATGCTGCTGAGCCATGGCTATGAACAATGCCGACAGCAGCGTGAACACGTAAGCCTGGATAAACGACACCAGCACATCCAGAGCCAGCATGAACACCGTGAACAATACCGATATCACGGCAGCCCCGCCGGCAACCGCGGCTCCGAAGGCCGCGAAGATGAATATCAGCAGCGTCAGCGTAATCACAATCATGTGACCGCCCATCATGTTGGCGAAGAGTCGAACGGCCAATGCCGCCGGCTTCGTGAAAATGCCGAATATCTCTATGCACTGCATGATAGGCAGAGGGAACTTCAGCCAGATAGGCACATCGGGCCAGAATATCTCCTTCCAGTAATGCTGGTTGCCCAGGATGTTGGTGAGCAGGAACGTGCATACGGCCAGTACCAGCGTCACGGCGATGTTGCCCGTAAGATTGGCGCCGCCAGGGAATATCACTATAAGTCCCAGCAGGTTCATCGTCAGGATGAAGAAGAAAGCCGTCAGCAGATAGGGAGCGAATTTCCTGGTGTTCTCCCCCAATGTCGGCTTGATGGTATCGTAATATACGAAACCTACCAGCATCTCGAAGAATCCCATGCCCTTGCGCGGTGCCCTCATTCCTCTGCGGCGGTAATACCCCGTGAGGCCGAACACCATGGCCAGAACTACTGCCACCGATATGAAGAGAGCCAGCACATTCTTGGTTATCGAAAGGTCGAGCGGACGATACTCCCTGTAATAGGTACCCGGTTTCTGCAGGTGGCCGTCTACTATGCTTTCCACGCATACATAGCCGTCAATTACAGGTTCAGCCTCATACATCCCCATATTGGCGGGAGTGGCTTTGGCCAGCTCGGCATCAACCTTCTTACGGTCTTCGGGCGAAAGATCGAAAATCTCCACCACCTTGTCCTTGTGGCTGCTTACCTTGGCTATGACGAAGCGGTAGGTCTTGCCGTCACGCTCGCATACCTTTACCACAGGCACCACATTATGGTGAATTTTCCCGCCGACAGTGTCATTGACCATCTTGGTGAGGTCGGCGCTTGAGAAGGCGAACCATTTGCCATCCTCAGCCCTGACTATCACCGGAAGTGGAATGCGCTGCGTGTGGGAGAAGGGAACTTCCCAGCCATAGCCGTCGCCGAGATGTTCAAAGATGATATCCTTGACATCCAGCTTTTCCTCCTGCTGTTCGGTTTTTTCCGCCGGGCCCTCCTCCGA
>CABUTY010000418.1 GCA_902494595.1 uncultured Porphyromonadaceae bacterium
ATAAGTCGTCAGATCACCTGCATCTGCCGGAAGAGCTTTCCTCCTCTCCCCGTTTGGTCCACTCCCCCCTCGCCTACTGCCGCGAAACAAGGGAGCCGCAGAAGTTCTTCCGCACGCTTCCATGATTCCTCCAGCACCGGGTCGGCAGTGTTCCAGGGATGTATCCCCACGCTGTAGAGCTGACCGTTGGCAGGAACAAACGTGCCGAGGTCGGATTGCGACACATCGATGATGCCGACGGGCTGCGGCGCCGCATGATGGGTATGTATGTCAAGAATCATAAGCAATAGTTCAGTTTCAGTCAGCTTTTGTTTTTTTTGCGGAAGTGGTATCGGCTTTTGGCGGCACAGGATCATAACCGGAGCCGCCCCACGGGTGGCAGCGCATGATCCTTTTCAGAGCCAGCCAGCCTCCGGATATAATGCCGTGCGTAATCACGGCCTCCACGGCATAGCGGGAGCATGTGGGAGTATAGCGGCACGACGGCGGCAGCATCGGCGATATGGCCGCGCGATAGAAGTATACGGGCAGCAGCGCTATATGCCGGATGATGATGCGCACGTTCATAACTTCTTCATGAGCCGGGACATTATCTCCTGCATTTTTGTGGCCACCTCGTCAAAGGGCAGTGTGTCTTTGTGGAGATAAACGAAGGCCATCAGGATACGGGAACCCTTGTCGTCGGCGCCCACGGTCTTTAGAAGCGGCAGACGGTTCAGCCGGTAAGCCTCGCGTATTCTGCGGCGCATCAGCACCCTGTCGACGGCATGGCGCAGCTTCTTCTTTGGCACCGTGACCATCATCTGCACAGGACCTATGCGGTCGGGCACCTCGTCGCGGAACGAGGCCGACAGCTCCTCCGGGCTTATCTTGCGCCATACGCATCGCAACGGATATTCATAGATACTCTTGCCTCCGGCGAAGAGTCCTTCCACAAGGGTGCGGTGACGCAGGCGCTCTCCTTTACGGAACCGCAGCTCGTGGGGCATGCCCGTCTTCTCAATATCCGTTTCCTCTGCAATCATACTGCAAAGTTAATAATTTCCCGACGGATAACGAAAGAGGAACGCCAAATCGCCGCGCGCACCAAGAATCAATCCTGCCTGTCGAGCTGGTTGTTCTTAGGGTCGGGCTCTTTGTCGGAGTCGGCGTAGGGGTTATTGTTCAGCTGGCTCACGTCCTCGCGTGTCTGCACCTCGCGTTTCAGACGCTTCTCTATCTCATGCACGCTTTTGTCGTCGAGCATGGGATAATTCTCATAGAGCACCTCCTCGCCGGGAGTGACTTTGGATATGCTCGCCTCTGAGAAGTAGCGCAGATTGGAGAGAGCGGGGAATCTCTCGCGCAGATAGTCGCGGATGTCCTCGGAAGCACGGTCGATGTGGCCGTCATAATAGCACCGGTAACTGTCGGAGCCGCCGAAGCTTACGATATACAGCTCTTTCATAATTCAGTCCTTTCTTTGGTTACAATAATAGAAACAAAAGAATGAGCTGTATGTTTGTTCATACATCGGTTAGCGGTCTAAGGTTAGCGCTCTTGCACCGCGGAGTCGTCGGTGTCGAGTCGCAGATTTCTAAGAAGACCTTTGCGGCGCGCACGCAGGAGGGGAGACCGGGGGTAAAGCTTCCCGAGGAGCCGTTCGGAGGAGGGTAGCGGCAGGGGGGGCACGTCAGTCGGAGGAAGGGCGGAGAGAGTGTTGCCGTCGCATAAAGGACATACCGCGAGACAGCAGTCGCAGCCGAAGAGCGTGTCGCGTCCGCGAGGGGTATTCATGGCCTCTATGGCCGCCGGGTCGGTCCACGGGCCGCGATGCTCTATGGTGAGATATGATATGCAGCGCCGGCAGTCAATGGTTGCATCGGCACGTATGGCTCCCGAAGGACAGGCCCCCAGACAGCGGCCGCAATGAAGGCATTCCATAGATAGGGGAGAGTCGGGAGGATATTCGGCAG
>CABUTY010000419.1 GCA_902494595.1 uncultured Porphyromonadaceae bacterium
GAATACCTTGTGGTATTCCTTAAGCCTGTCGGGCATAATCTCCAGCAGATGCTTCACATCCTTGCAGAAATCGGGATGCAGGTCGGCTATCACGCCGCCGATTACGTTATAGTTCATCGACATGCGCGCTCCGCAGGTCTTCTCGAAAATGTCGAGCACCATTTCGCGCTCGCGGAAGCCGTAGAAGAATGCGGTGGTGGCACCGAGGTCCATGGCCGTACAGCCGAACGACAGCAGATGCGACGATATACGCATGAGCTCGTCCATCATCACGCGAATCACCTCGGCGCGACGGGGCACCTCTATGCCCAACGCCTTCTCGATGCACATGCACAGACAGTGTCGGTTCTGGTGTGCCGACATATAGTCCATACGGTCGGTGAAATGCAGAATCTGCGGATAGGTCATCCCTTCGCAGAGTTTCTCGATACCGCGGTGTATATATCCCGACACAACGTCCACCTTATTGACCTTCTCGCCGTCAATGGCTGCGCGGAAACGCATCACGCCATGGGTCGAAGGGTGCTGAGGCCCTATGTTGACTACATAGTCGTTCTCCTCGAACACCTTGCCCGGCACTTCCTTAACCTTGCCGTTTTCCAGCTTGTAGCTGCGCGTGTCGTCCTCGTTGACCTCATCCTCCATCCTTATGGGGTTGAGCTCCGGGTTGGCGTCATAATCCTTGCGCAAGGGGTGGCCCACCCAATCATTGCGCAAAAAGAACCGACGCATGTCGGGATGGTCTATGAACTTGATGCCGTACATGTCGTAGACTTCGCGTTCCTGGAAATTGGCCACCTTCCACAGGTCGGTTACAGAATGTATATAAGCGTTGTCGCGGTCGCCGGAGGCTATCACCTTTACGGCGAGCATCTCCCAGGCGTGAGTGGTGGAGGTCAGGTAGTATACCACGCCGAGCTCCTCTTTCCAGTCCATGCCCACCACGGCCGTCAACACGTCGAATCCGAGCTTGGGGTCGTTCTTGAGCTTGCCGGCAAAATCATGCCAGTCGGCCTCCTTGACAGTGACCAGAAGACATTCGCCTTCCTCGAATTCCGCCGCCGGATAAATCTTCTTGATATTTTCTTGTAATTGGCTCATAATTGTCTATGCGAAAGTTATCCGATCTGTCCCTTTTCCTCGGGATGTTCGGCGAAGAACTCTTCGATTTTCTCCTTTCTGTTGGCGCCGCCGAAGAATTTCTCCACCTTGATTTTGCGTTGGAGCTGCATAAGGCCATAGAACATTGCTTCGGGACGAGGAGGGCAACCGGGCACATAAACGTCGACCGGGAGAATTTTGTCCACGCCGGGCAACACGCAATATGAATTTTTGAAAGGGCCGCCGGAGACGGCGCATCCGCCGCAGGCTATCACGTACTTAGGCTCGGCGAGCTGCTCGTAAAGGCGACGGAGCACGGGAGCCATACGATGCACTATCGTGCCCTGGACCATGATATAATCGGCCTGTCGGGGAGAGTTGCGCGCCACCTCGAAGCCGAAACGCGCCATGTCGTAACGCGCCGCGCCAAGACTCATGAACTCTATGGCGCAGCACGATGTGCCGAAGCACAACGGCCACAGGGAATTGGCTCGTCCCCAGTTAATCAATTCGTCGAATTTTCCTACCATTACATTGGCACCCGTCGCGTTAAGCTCTTCAACCAACTTGTCAATATACTCGTTGTTCTTGAAGTCCTCGCGCTTCATGCTCTTGATAGAGTCTATTCCCATTTCAACGCTCCTTTACGCCAGGCATAGGCCAGGCCCATGATCAATACAAACATAAAAATGCCGATACAGAGCAGTCCTGCCGGTCCCATTCCTCCCATCACGGTGGCCCAGGGATACAGGAAAACTACCTCGACATCAAACAACAGAAACAGTATGGCAATGATGTAATATCCCGCCTTGAACTGTATCATGGACGCA
>CABUTY010000420.1 GCA_902494595.1 uncultured Porphyromonadaceae bacterium
CGGCGTCCCTCTATCGTTCCATCACAACCATATCGTGTACGAGAACATAGGGCAGTCAAGTGTCATAGCTCCCAATGTGTTCAAGGCCAAGGTGATATGGGGCACCGACCATCAGTTCAAGGGTCCGCTCGTGATTCCCACTCATGTAAGAATCGGGATATATACCTTCGATGTCGACAGGATATCCTCGGCGGCATTCCAGCAGACTGAAGTGACCTCGGCGGTGATAAAGGCGGGGGTACACTCCATACCGCAGAACTGTTTCAACTTCTGCGACAAGCTGGAGACTGTCAGGCTGGAATCGTCGGACATTCATTTCATCGACAATGCAGCCTTCAACGGATGCATCAAACTACGCAGCATCAATCTTCCCGCCGGTATGAAACGAATCGGCGACTATGCATTCCGGGAGTGCCTGAAACTCGAGGAAATCATCATACCCAAGAATGTGGCCGAAATAGGGCCTTATGCCTTCAACCGTTGCCGGTCGCTCAGAAGCCTTACATTTCATACGGGGCACTTCCGCACTATTCCCGAATACTGTTTCCAGACATGCGAGAGTCTTCGGGATGTAAAGATACCTGAAGGAGTCTCCACGCTGGGAGAGTGCAGTTTCAATCAGTCGGGACTGCGCAGCATCACGTTGCCCTCCACGATGCGGCGCATAGAGAGCAATGCCTTGTCGGAGACGCCGATCACCGACATCTATTGTCATGCCATGACCCCGCCATGGGTAGCTCCCAATTTTACTTACGAGCAGTGTGCCGTGATAAGGGTGCATGTGCCGGCAGCCGCTGTGGAGGCTTACCGCACAGACTCTTTCTGGCATAACTTCCCCAACATCATGAAAATCGAGGATTAATCCGGCCAAATCCGGCTAAATCCCGATTAATCAGGAATAATCTCGATAAATCCCGCTACACCAATAAAACAATGAACAAAATATCAAAAGCAATAATCCTGTCAGCCATGGCCCTGACAGTCCTCACGAGCTGTAATGGGCTGGGAATCGCCGGCCTGTGGAACAGCGATGACGAACTTGAGTACATACCTGTATCTGAAGATGGCGAAAGATGGGGCTTCCTTGGCCGCGACCATAAGGTATTACAACGAGAACGGCATCAAGCTCGACATGAACGGCCTGATTGACTATAACAAGGATATGGTGATCAGGCTCGGACATGGTAGCGAAACGTCCTACTGGATATTGATGCACCAGGGTCATGGCCGTTATGTAGGCACCTGGGGCAAGAAGTGCAAACCCTCGGAAGTAACATTCACCTTCAGCTGATCCAATAATTCCGATTTCTCAAATACCACAAAATAAAGAATCAACAACCCAACCATGAAAAAATTAAGAGAAGCAGCCATAGGCTTGCTGCTGGGCACATGCGCGTTTAGCGGCTGGAGCCAGGCAAAGTACGTGTTTTATTTCATAGGCGACGGCATGGGCATGGGGCATGTCAACGCCGCGGAAACCTATAACCGCGATGTGCTTAAGAATAGCGACCCCATACTGATGCTGCGCTTTCCGGTAGCGTCGCAGGTGCGCACCTACTCCTTCAACGAGCGGGTCACCGACTCGGCGGCAGCAGGCACAGCCCTGTCGACCGGCCATAAGACGCGCAACGGTATGATAGGCATGGGACCCGATACAGTGCCCGTCACCAGTATCGCCGCCGACTTCATGAAAGCGGGCTATTCCGTGGGCATAGCCTCGACGGTTGCCGGCGACGATGCCACCCCGGCATCATTCTACGCCCATGCGCCGCACCGAAGCATGTCGTCGGTCATCGCCGACTGTGCCATAGGCTCCGGTGTCGACTTCCTCGCCGCACCCGTGTTCCGCGGCATGAAGAAGGCTGACGGTAAGCCTTCAGACTGGCTCGACAGAATGAAAAAGGATGGATATACGGTAATCAA
>CABUTY010000421.1 GCA_902494595.1 uncultured Porphyromonadaceae bacterium
AAGTCGCGTATTTCGGCTTTTTGCGCCTCCATACCCACGATACAGCTAAGGTTATCACCGCTGTTGTCATACGTCATCTCTGCGGCCGGCTCTTCGGTAGCCGCGGCAAATCTCGTACCGCAATGACGGCAAAATACAGCCCTGTCGCGATTCTCTTTATTGCATTTCAAACATTGTTTCATGACTCGGTATATTACACAGTATCTTCTTACATTGTATCTTCCCAAAGGCCAGATACAGGTGACTCTCTTTCCGATGCCTGCTTTGCCTCATTTTGAGGTTCCGCACCTCTTTGCTGTGCATCCTTATTCTTCACAGACTTGTTACCGCCTGCCGGCTTAGATTTGGACTTTTTAGATTTTTTGCCTGAAGACGTGCCATTGCCTTTAATAGCATCGGCAGGAGTCGACACTACGGTTGTTTGGTTCATGATACCATTCCGGTCATAATAATATGAGCTGTAATCTTTATCTTGGGAATCATACTGCACCGACAGGGTCTGCTTTTGTACACCCGCATCCTTGACATAGAAAGTAAATGCCTCCGGTAAAGTGTCATTCTCGCTTGATACAACGCCTTCGGCTTCCACCGGGGCTTTCCCGGCTATGGCCATAGTGCCGTATATCTTCTTGCCATCCTCCACAGAGTCGATATTGCAGATGATTGTGGTCTTACCACCCGCATATTTCACTTTCCATTGACCGAGCACCCATTTCCCCTTCTGTACCTGAATGGACTCAACCTCCGATGTCCATGAATTGTCGCCGCTGAGTGCGGGTGTCCAGAAATACCATAAAGCAAACAACATCCACACCACACTGACCCATCGCCATCCATCATAGGATATATTTGCCCTATTGGTGTAGTCATACGACTCCTGCATTTCAGCATACTTGGTCATGACATTATTGAGAGTGTTGCCAGTGTCCTTATAGGCATAGTAGAGGGCGTCAAGCTGTCGGTACTCAAATTCATTGCCAGTAATCTTCTTGCCGTCGGTGTCGACCTTATGACGACGCATCAGATTCCAGCATCTGAGTATCAGATAATAGGCAAGCATGACAATTAGCGCAATAAGCAGCAACTGCGGGAACAAGGCAAATCCGAGATAGAGTATCAGCGTCAATACCGCTCCCGAAACGGCTCCCGGCAAAATGGTGGTAAAAAAGCCGAAGCCCCACATAGTGGCACTGAAACCGATTGATCCCAGTGTGCATATTATAAACGTAAGCAAGATATGCCCTTTGATAGGATTCACATCAGGCAACCCTCCAAAGAGCAGACCTAGAATCATTATGATGCTCGGCACACCTCCGAGCAGCAGAAAGATATTTCGGCGCATCTTCACTCCGCGTTCGCTCGACTTTATGGACCCTGTCGCGTCGTCTATCTCCTCGATTGCCTCGTTGTATCGTTTTACATAGTAGTTGCCAGGGGCATATCTATTCATGATTTCAAGATACTTGGCAGTCTCTTTCTCGTAGGTGAATTTCTGCGAAAGGTCAAGTGCGGGGTTCTCCTGATAGAAGAGAGTGAGCCATGCGTCAAGCCAAGGCTGAGGCTGGCCGCCATTTACCATGGTAAGGTGTTGGCCGCCGATGGCGTCGGCAGCTGTGGCGCGGGGCAGCGTTTCCAGATCTTCCGGTTTCAGCAACCTCTTGCCGCCCAACGGATAGTATGGAGCACGTCCGAGGAATCCGGCAATCCCCTTGAACACACCTATTACAAAATTGTAAGGACCCGCTTTCGAATTATTGTCCTCGCTTTCATCGTCCATACAGAACATATACCATTCTAAAAATGTCATGTATGTCTCGCCGCGCGCACGCAGATAATCGGCCACGCGCGTGTGTTCAAGATGCAGAAAGTTGCCTAACTCATCTTCTACTTTGACTGTACCGTCTACTATTTCGCCG
>CABUTY010000422.1 GCA_902494595.1 uncultured Porphyromonadaceae bacterium
GAAGGAAGACACGCCCGCAATGCCTGCAAATCCCCCTATGGGTGGAATGGGCGGCATGATGTAAAATATGAGAGCACGACTGTAAGTTCGCTCTGAAATACAGATAAAAATAAGGGACTGTCTAACTCCCCGGGTTCAACCAAATTGAACCCGGGGATTATTTTTATCTGTATTTGAATTACATTTCTACCAATGGCTTGTACTCCATAGCGAGTTTGTCGTTGCCCTCTTCGTCGGTGACTTTCTTTACCTCGATAGTACCTCCGATTGTGGCTTCGGCATTAAGTCTGAGCACCATCTCCGCCAGCTCATCCTCAAGGTATTTCTGAATCGCGCGTTTCAACGGACGGGCGCCGAAATTCTTGTCATATCCTTTCTCGGCTATGAACTCTTTGGCTTCAGGGCTCAGGTCGAGTTTGAAGCCCAACTTTTCAACACGACTGAGGAAATCCTTTAGCTCGATGTCGATTATCATGTTGATGGCGTTCCTGTCAAGAGGGTCAAACATCACAATGTCGTCCACACGGTTAAGGAACTCCGGGCTGAAAGCCTTGTTGAGTGCTTTTGAAATAACACCCTGAGCCTGCTGGCGCGACACTTCGCCGGTATTGAAGCCGACACCTGCCCCGAAATCTTTCAGCTGCCGCGAGCCTATATTGCTTGTCATGATGATGATGGTGTTCTTGAAGTCGATGCGACGTCCCAGTGAGTCTGTCAGTCTCCCTTCATCCATCACCTGCAGCAGCAGGTTGAACACATCGGGGTGTGCCTTCTCTATCTCATCGAGAAGAACTACGGAATAGGGTTTGCGACGCACCTTCTCTGTAAGCTGTCCGCCCTCTTCATAACCCACATATCCCGGAGGCGCTCCGACTAGTCGCGACACCGTGAACTTCTCCATAAACTCGCTCATATCCACGCGTATCAGGGCATCGGCCGAGTCAAAGAGATATTCAGCAAGCTTCTTGGCAAGCAATGTTTTGCCAACGCCCGTCGGTCCGAGGAACATGAACACTCCTATAGGCTTGTCAGGATCCTTGAGACCTATACGGTTACGTTGTATTGACTTCACAATCTTTGCCACGGCCTCGTCCTGCCCTATCACCGAGCCTTTGAGACAGTTGCCCATTTCCAGCAGACGAGAACCTTCTGCCTGAGCTATGCGCTGCGTAGGCACGCCTGTCATCAGCGCCACAACCTCAGCTACCTTCTCTTCATCCACTTCCTGCGGATGGTCGGTAAGGGATTTCTCCCATACATTCTTGGCTGTCTCCAGGTTGTTCTTAGCCTGAGCCACTTCATCGCGTAGCCGTGCTGCTTTCTCATAATCCTGGGCTTTGGCAGCCGCAAGCTTCTCGCCATTAAGACGGTCTATCTCCTTTTCAAGACGGTCAATCTCCTCGGGCACTTCTATATTGGTGATGTGTACCCTGCTGCCGGCCTCGTCAAGGGCATCAAGAGCCTTGTCTGGGAAATTGCGGTCGCTTACATACCTCTCCGTAAGGGTGACACACGCCTCAAGAGCCTCATCGGTATAGGTGACATTATGATGTTTCTCATACTTGTCCTTGACCTGACGCAGAATTTCAAGTGTCTCTTCAGGAGAAGTAGGTTCCACCACCACTTTCTGGAAGCGTCGTTCAAGAGCACCATCCTTTTCGATGTTCTGACGATACTCGTCGAGGGTAGTTGCTCCTATGCACTGTATTTCGCCACGGGCCAATGCCGGCTTGAGCATATTGGCGGCATCCATGGTTCCGGGTGCTCCGCCGGCTCCTACTATGGTATGGATCTCGTCGATAAAAAGAATAATGTCGTTGCGCTGCGACAGCTCGTCGAGCACCGCCTTTATTCTTTCCTCAAACTGGCCACGATATTTAGTTCCAGCCACCATGGCGGCC
>CABUTY010000423.1 GCA_902494595.1 uncultured Porphyromonadaceae bacterium
AAAATCGCCTCAAGTCTGCGACCCCTACGACCCCGAAATTTTAAGGAACGCGCTCTAAAGAAATTCAAAAATGGAGTACAATCACCGCGATATCGAGCAGCGCTGGCAGGAATACTGGCGCCGCAACCATACATACAAGGTAGAGACCGATGCCTCGAAGCCCAAATTCTATGTACTTGACATGTTTCCCTACCCGAGCGGCGCCGGCCTGCATGTGGGCCATCCGTTAGGATACATAGCCAGCGACATATATTCGCGCTACAAGCGTCAGAAGGGCTTCAACGTGCTCCATCCCATGGGCTATGACGCTTACGGCCTCCCCGCCGAACAGTATGCCATACAGACGGGACAGCATCCCGAGAAAACCACCAACGAGAACATAGCCCGCTACCGTTCGCAGCTCGACATGATAGGTTTCAGCTTCGACTGGGACCGCGAGGTGCGCACCTGCGACCCCGACTATTACCGCTGGACTCAGTGGGCTTTCATGCAGATGTTCAATTCATACTATGACCTCGATGCCGACAAGGCAATGCCCATAGAATCTCTCGTAAGGCATTTCGACGAACAAGGCTCCGAGGGCGTGAACGCGGCGACTTCCAAGAACCTGCGCTTCACCGCCGACGAATGGAAGGCCATGACGGAGAAGGAGAAGGCCGACGTGCTGATGAACTACCGCATAGCCTACCGCGGCGAGACGATGGTCAACTGGTGTCCGGAGCTGGGCACGGTGCTCGCCAACGACGAGGTGTCGGAAGGGTTGTCGGTACGCGGCGGCTTCCCCGTGGAACAGAAGCTGATGAGCCAGTGGTGTCTGCGCGTGTCGGCCTATGCTCCCCGCCTGCTCGAAGGCCTCGACCGTCTCCAATGGAGCGACAGCCTCAAGGAGACCCAGCGCAACTGGATTGGCCGCAGCGAGGGCGCCGAGATGCTCTTCCCCGTGAAAGGCCGCGACTTCGCCCTCGAAATATTCACCACCCGCGCCGACACTGTCTTCGGCGTAACCTTCATGGTGCTCGCCCCGGAATCGAAATATGTGGCCATGCTCACAACCCCCGACCGCGAGGATGAGGTGCGCAGTTACCTCGACGAAGTCAAGCACAAGACCGAACGCGAACGCCAGATAGAGAAGAAGGTGTCGGGAGTCTTCACAGGAAGCTATGCCCTGAATCCGCTAACCGGCGAGGAGATTCCCGTATGGGTGTCGGACTATGTGCTGGCCGGCTACGGCACCGGCGCCATCATGGCCGTTCCTGCCCACGACAGCCGAGACTATGCTTTCGCACGCCATTTCAACCTCCCCATCATCCCTCTGATCGAGGGCGCCGACGTGTCGGAGGAATCCTTCGATGCCAAGGAGGGTATCATGACCAACTCCAAAGGGCCTAAGCTCGACCTCAACGGCCTTACCGTCAAGGAAGCCATAGCCCGCACCAAGGAGTTCATAGCCGCCGAAGGTATCGGCAACGTCAAGACCAACTATCGTCTGCGCGACGCCATATTCAGCCGCCAGCGATACTGGGGTGAACCCTTCCCCGTATATTACAAGGATGGCGTGGCCTGCCTTATGGATGAGAAAGAACTTCCTCTGCGTCTTCCCGCCGTCGACAGCTATCTCCCCACAGAAGATGGGCAGCCCCCGCTCGGAAGAGCCAAAGACTGGCACACCGCCGACGGATACCCCATAGAACTTTGCACCATGCCCGGCTTCGCCGGCAGCTCCGCATATTATCTCCGCTATATGGACCCGCACAACGACAAGGCGCTCGTGGGCAAGAAGGCCAATGAGTACTGGCGCGATGTGGATCTATATGTGGGCGGCGCCGAACATGCCACGGGTCACCTCATATACTCGCGATTCTGGAACAAGTTCCTCTACGACCTCGGCGTCGTGGC
>CABUTY010000424.1 GCA_902494595.1 uncultured Porphyromonadaceae bacterium
AGCCTGCGCTCCGCTGGAACATCGGCCTCGAGTTCCTCATGAAGAAAACCTTCACCGACAAGCTCGACGGCCCGCTGCTGGATGACCCCCACGGCATCCCCAGCGCCTTCATGAAAAATACCGACTGGTATTCCACCCTTACCCTCTCCATCAGCTACGAGTTCAGCAAACGGTGCGCCACGTGCCATTATCACGAAACAAAACGCAAGTGAACATAAAGATCCACATACCGGGGCTGCCCCCCGAGAGTCTTCCCAAGCACGTTGCCATAATCATGGATGGAAACGGCCGCTGGGCACGCAAACATCTCATGCAGCGAACCATGGGGCATTCCCGTGGCGTCAATTCCGTGAACCGCATCACGCGCTTCGCCTCCGACCTCGGCATCGCCAACCTTACCCTCTATGCCTTCAGCACCGAAAACTGGAACCGCCCCCGCGAGGAAGTGGACGCCCTTATGTGCCTCATCGGCGAAACAATCCTCCGCGAAGCCCCGGAGCTTAAGGAGAACAATGTGCACATCAACCTCCTCGGCGACATAGACCGCCTCCCCGAACAGGTGCAGCGCAACCTTCAGGAAGGCGTCGACCTTACCGCTTCATGCGACGGCCTGAACCTTAATCTCTGCCTCTCATACTCCTCCCGCTGGGAAATCACCGATGCCGTCAAAGCCATCGCCGCCGATGCAGCCGCCGGCAAAATAGACCCGGCACAAATTACCGAAGACACCATCTCCTCACGTCTGCAGACCGCCGGAATCCCCGACCCCGACCTCCTCATACGTACCGGTGGCGAACAGCGAATCTCCAACTTCCTCTTATGGCAGATCGCTTATGCCGAACTATACTTCACCGACATCCTATGGCCCGACTTCGATGAAGAGGCTTTCACCCAGGCCCTGACACAATATGCCAATCGCGAACGCCGCTTCGGCATGACTTCCGACCAAATACAATCATTGCTAAAATGAAGATCACGCTCCATATTGCCCGCATACTGCTGATCGGCGCGATGCTCCTCGGGTTACGCCCGTCGGCCTCCGCCGACCTCACTCTCCCCATTCAGCCTCAACAACCGGTTGACACCATCCTAAACCCGGAAATAATATACTCTCCCATACCCAAGACCTACGAAATCGCCGGCATACGCGTCTCGGGTCTCGACTCGTCGTCCGACGACTACATCGTGATCGGCTACTCCGGCCTCTCGGTAGGCGACCGCATCGCCGTGCCCGGCGACGAAATTTCCGATGCTGTGAAACGCTTCTGGAAACAAGGCCTTTATTCCAAGGTGCAGATTAACGCCGACAAAATCGCCGGCGACAAGATATGGCTCAACATTGACCTCAAACAGCAGCCACGCCTGTCGGAACTACGCTTCGGCAACGTCAAGGGCGGCGAGAAAAAAGACATCACCGAGCGCCTCGGCATGGTCCCCGGCCAGCAGCTGACTCCCAACATCATCAACCGCGTAAAAATGCTCATCGAGGATTATTACGCCAAGAAAGGATTCAAGAACGCCAAGGTCACGCTAACTCAGACTCCCGACCTCTCCAAACAGAACCAGTCAATCCTGACCATCGACGTGGACAAAAACGCCAAGGTCAAGGTGCACAAGATACACATCGACGGCAATGAAGTCCTCTCCGACCGCAAGATCAAGAGGGTGATGAAGAAAACCACCGAGAAAAACGACCTCCTCAAGATATTCAGCCAGAAGAAATTCGTGGAGTCGGACTTCGCCGACGACCGTCAGCGAATCATCGACAAATACAACGAGCTGGGCTACCGCGATGCCAAAATCACCCACGACTCCGTGGCCCGCTACGATGACAAGACCGTAGATATCTTCCTTACCGTCGACGAAGGCAAGAAATACTACATCTCCG
>CABUTY010000425.1 GCA_902494595.1 uncultured Porphyromonadaceae bacterium
AGTTTCGACAATACCGAAATGCGGCAGACCGCCGCACTGAGACATAACCCCGATATGAATGCCCGCACTCTCGCCCGCATTTATAACGAGATAGTGATGAGATAAGGAAATGATTGTAGTTGCTACTGTAAGTCTGCTGGCATTGCTGCTGACGGTTTTCGACTCCCGGAAAATCATAGATTTCGGGTTGAAGGCCGGATTTGTCATGACCACAATCCTCGTGGCTCTCCACTATGATTACGGCAATGACTACATGATGTACTTCAACCGGTACACAGAGCTGATGTCGGCAGGGTATACCTCCCAGGACCTGCTTACCAAAGACATTATCCGCAACGGGGAGTTCGGCTGGAGTATCATCAACATACTGTTCATGCCCTTCGGGCGGTCGGGATTCTTCCTGATGGTGGCGGCACTGGCCTGTCTGCAGAACTGGATATACTACCATACCATCAAGACCTACGTGAAACGAGAATGGTGGTGGCTGGCAATATTCATCTATCTCTTCGTCACCAACATATATGTGCTGAGTTTCTCGATGATGCGTCAGTCGCTGGCCATAGCTCTGTGCGTGCTGATGCTGAGATGGATTTACGAGAAAAAGACTATGCTGGCATGTGTGTGCATCCTGCTTATCACCACGATACACGCCTCGGTGATAGTGATGCTGCCCTGCGCCTTCTTAGGCTTGCTTCCACCAAAAAAGCACAGGCTCTATGCCATAATCATCGCTGCGTTCTTCACGGTGCTTCTGGTGTTCAGAAACGTAGCCGACTCTATCTTCGTCAAGATTCTGACATTCAAGCTCGTAGCCGACTACAACAACCTGTACGGAAACGACGGCTATTACCTCTCGATGGGTCTTGGGTTTATCATAAACCTGATTCCGCTGATTGTATCCCTGTACTACCTTTACACCAACAGCCGCATCACCCAAACCGACAACACCATCATAATCCTGTACTGCATAGGATTTACCCTGTTGCCGTTCACCATAATCTTGCAGCTCATATCGCGTGTGATGTTCTATTTTTCAGCCTTTTCGGTGATAGCGCTACCCATGGCCTACGGATACCTCAGGAACCGGCTGCTGACCATGTCGTGCATCGCGATTTTCATGTTGATGACCCTCCTGGATTATTATTTATTTTTCAACGAACCTATATGGATCGAGAAATACACCACCTTTAAGACAATATTCAGTGCATTATGATAAAATTAAGCAGATACAATGCAGTTGCCGGGCAATAATGGCGGCAGTTTTATTGTTGAAAAAAATGGAGCTGGCGCCTTAAGCTCCGCGAAATATATACAGACATGTCAATATTCAAAGATAAAGTACTTTTAATCACCGGAGGAACGGGGTCGTTTGGCAATGCCGTCTTGCGTCGGTTTCTTGACTCGGATGTCAAGGAGATAAGGATATTCTCCCGCGACGAGAAGAAGCAGGACGACATGCGTCACAGGCTACAGAATCCGAAGGTGAAATATTATATAGGGAATGTACGCGACAAGGAGTCGGTGGATACGGCCATGCGAGGCGTGGACTACGTATTCTCGGCGGCGGCGCTCAAGCAGGTGCCCTCCTGCGAGTTTTTCCCCATAGAAGCCACCCGCACCAACGTGCTTGGCACCAATAATGTATTGCTCAGCGCCATAGAGCATGGGGTGAAGAATGTGGTTGTACTGTCGACCGACAAGGCAGCCTATCCCATCAACGCCATGGGAATATCGAAAGCGATGATGGAGAAGGTAGCGATAGCCAAAGGGCGCGAACTGGGGGAGAATGCCGCCACGACGATATGCTGCACGCGCTACGGCAACGTCATGGGGAGCCGCGGCTCAGTGATTCCCCTGTGGGTGGA
>CABUTY010000426.1 GCA_902494595.1 uncultured Porphyromonadaceae bacterium
AAACATCCCTGGCGGAAGCGACTTCGGTACCACTCCCGACGGCGACGTGCTCAAGGGTTATTACGTGGACTACGACGTGATGAAGTACGACCCCTCAAGACCCATCACAGGCAAAATTCTCGACAACGGAGTAATCCAGTTCCAGAAAGGTATGATGTTCCTGTCGGTACAGGGTCCCAACAAGGATGGCCAGATCATGGTTACCTCCGAGGAGATCAGCAAGCTCAACGCCACAGCCGTCAACACCTCGCTGATGTTCGAGAATCCGGAGCCTCAGAAGATACATGTGCGCCGCACCAGCCAGGGAAGCATCTTGATCAAGAACTTCTACGGCATCATCGGCACCAGCATCAAGGCCACCCTCGACTCCCTGGGCAACGTAAGCCTCAATACGGGTTCCAACGTGCTCAAGGTCGGCACCACGACATACAAGAACTATGCCGTCAAGACCCTTGACGAGACCACGCCGGCCAACTGCGTGATGGAGTCCTCCTCGGTGAAGATGAAAGGAAAATACGAAGGGAACACCATCACCTTCGGGCAATGGGGACTGGCGGCAGGCACCGCGAAGACCTCAAAGAAATACGACATCATCACCAAGACCGTGATCACCTGCGAGGATTCGTTCACTCCCTACAGCGCCGCCCTCACTCTTCAGGGCGAGGGTACGGAAGTGAATCCCTACCTCATCTCCACCCCCGAGGACCTGCAGACTCTGTCGCGCGTTACCAACTACAACGCGAAGGTTGTAGCATCACGTGTGGCCCTCAAGGGTATCTATTTCAAGCAGACCGCCAACATCGACATGTCGGGCATAGAGGCTTTCGAGCCTGTCTCGCAGCAGGCTGCACAGGCATTCGGCGGCATCTATGACGGCGGCGGCTTCACCATCGCCAACCTCAGCGTCGATGAGAGCCGCAAGGATGCCAACCTGGCTGCCGCTCTCTTCGGACAGCTCGCCGAAGGCGGCGAAATCAAGAACCTTACAATAAAGAATGCTCTCATCAAGAGTGTCAACAAGGACGTGGCCGCTGTGGCAGGTTACTGCAAGGGAAAGATTTCCAACGTCACCGTAGAGAACGCCAACCTTCTGGCTCCCGGGTCGATGTACATGGGTCCTCTCGCCGGCGAACTCCTGGAGCCGGGTATCGTGGAGAACTGTACCGCATCGGGCACCGTCAAGGGTAACGACATGCTTGGCGGCGCCGTGGGCAGCAGCAATGGCGGTCATATCGTCAACGTCACCAGCTCCGCCACCCCCGAACCCTCCATGCAGGCATCCTCAACATGCAAGATTGGAGGTATCTGCTCCAACATCACCCGCGCCACCGGCCTTATCCGCAACTGTCTCTACCAGGGCACCCTCTCCGGCAAGGCCAACGAGATCATCGGCGGTATCGCCGGCTACG
Organism: uncultured Porphyromonadaceae bacterium; assembly: GCA_902494595.1. Classification (GTDB taxonomy): domain Bacteria; phylum Bacteroidota; class Bacteroidia; order Bacteroidales; family Muribaculaceae; genus Lepagella. The sequence goes on from CABUTY010000426.1 coordinate 1,410, forward strand.
CCACAGCCTGCACGCTCGACAACAACATGTTTGTAGGCATCATCAGCCACTCGCCTGAAAAGGCCTCCAGCGCCTCCATAGGTGGTATTGTCGCCGACGGCGACGGAGTCATAATCACCAACTGCCACTCCGCGGGTACCATCGTGGCCGGCCAGACTCCCAACATCGGCGGCATCGCCGGTCAGCTCGACAACAAAGCGCAGGTCAGCTCATCCCTCTCCACGGCATCCGTGGTATGCAACAACGGCGTGCGCGGCAACGAGATAACCTCGACACCCGCCGACACAACCCTCTATACCGTAAGCAATTCATATTACGACAACCAGGCAGCCTACAACCATGGCAAGGCAGGTCTCTCCACACGCGCGCTGATTTCCGGCACTCTGCCCGAAGGCTTCTCCGCCGACGCCTGGACGACCGCCAACGGCGCTTATCCCGTGCTCAAGGCTTT
>CABUTY010000427.1 GCA_902494595.1 uncultured Porphyromonadaceae bacterium
GCTTTCTACAAAGGCGGCTGGGGGCCGACTGTCAGCAACCGTCCGGGATGGATTCTGATGGAGTCACCCGTGTTTGTAGCCATGCTTCTCTTCTGGCTGTTGAGCCCACGCAGGTGCGATCCCACACTTATCGTGATGGCCTCTCTCTTCGAGCTGCACTACTTCCAGCGGTCGTTCATCTTCCCGCTGCTGATACGCGGCAAAAACCGCATGCCCCTGGCAATATGCCTCATGGGAGCGGTGTTCAACCTCATCAACAGCTATATGATAGGCGGCTGGCTCTTCTACGTGGCCCCTGCCGACAGATACCCCGTAAGCTGGCTTTACAGCCCTCTCTTCATACTCGGCACACTGGTATTCTTCGCCGGCATGGCCATAAACCTCAATTCCGACTATATCATACGCCATCTGCGCAAACCCGGCGACACCCGCCACTATATTCCACGCGGAGGGATGTTCCGCTATGTCACCAGCGCCAACTACCTCGGCGAGGTGGTGGAATGGACAGGCTTCGCCATCCTTTCATGGTCGCTGGGTGGCCTGGTGTTCGCCATATTCACCTTCGCCAACCTGGCGCCTCGGGCACGTCAGCTCCACATGAGATATTGCCGGGAGTTCGGCGACGAATACCGACGCCTTAACCGCCGGTATATCATACCATACATATATTGAACCAAAGACCACCCGGCCCACCGCCGGGCACAAAATAACTTAACCTATGGAAAAACTGTTCACGCCGGGACGGCTTGGGCCGATAGAGCTGAGAAACCGGACGATACGTTCGGCGGCCTTCGAGGGAATGGGACGCGACAACGGACCCACGGAGATGCTTCGCGACTATCATCTGTCGGTAGCCCGAGGAGGCGTGGGCATGACCACGCTGGCCTACGCCGGGATATGCCGCTCGGCTCTCTCGTTCAAGACACAGCTATGGTTGCGTCCAGCCATTGTGCCCCAGCTGCGCGAAATCACCGACGGCATACATGCCGCCGGGGCAAAAGCCTCAATACAGATAGGACATTGCGGCAACATGACCCACCGCAGCACCGCCGGGGGCACTCCCGTAGGTGCCTCGGGGGGCTTCAACCTATACTCCCCGACTTTCTGCCGCAAGCTCCGCGCCGACGAGCTGAAGACCCTCGCCCGTCAGTTCGGCGAAGCCGTCGACAACGCCCGCGACGCCGGTTTCGACGCCGTGGAAGTGCATGCCGGTCACGGTTACCTCATATCACAGTTCCTCTCGCCTTACACCAACCGACGCCGCGACGACTTCGGCGGTGCGCTGCAGAACCGCATGAAATTCATGAACATGTGTCTCGAAGAGGTGATGAGGCACGCCGGCTCCGACATGGCCGTGATTGTCAAGACCAACATGCGCGACGGCTTCAGGGGTGGTCTCGAGATTGACGACTGCCTCACGGTGGCCCGCGAGATAGAACGTGCCGGCGTTCACGGCATTGTCCTCTCGGGCGGTTTCGTGAGCAAAGCCCCCATGTACGTGATGCGCGGACAGATGCCAATCTACTCCATGACCTACTACATGAAGCAGCTGTGGCTCAAATATGGCGTGAGGATGGTGGGCAAGTACATGATACCCGCCGTGCCTTTCCGGGAGCTCTATTTCCTTGACGACGCGCGTCTCTTCCGCCGTGAGCTGTCATTGCCGCTGATATATGTAGGCGGTGTCGTCGACCGCAAAGGAGCCGACACCGTGCTCGACGAGGAAGGATTCGACTTCATACAGATGGGCCGCGCTCTCCTCAACGAACCCGACTTCGTGAACAAGATGCGCCAGACCGATGGGAACCATCGCTGCGGCTGCGACCACGTAAACTACTGCATAGCCCGCATGTAC
>CABUTY010000428.1 GCA_902494595.1 uncultured Porphyromonadaceae bacterium
GTTCTATACGGCCGTCGAAAGCCTCCAGCGACATGGCTCCGAAGAGGTCGAAGCAATTCACAAGATGCCAGCCGTCGATAAGGGCCTTGATACCGTTGGCGCTCATGAACTGAGTGCCGTTGAGCAGAGCCAGACCCTCCTTGCTCATCAGGCGGATAGGTTTCCAGCCCATTATGTCGAGCACCTGCTTTGCCGGCTTGCGTTCACCGCGGAACCATACCTCGCCCTCGCCGATGAGGGGCAGGAAGAGATTAGCCAGCGGGGCGAGGTCGCCGGAAGCGCCCAATGAGCCACGGTCGAACACCACGGGAAGGATGTCGTTGTTATAGAAATCGAGGATGCGTTCCACGGTCTGTATCTGCACGCCGCTGAAGCCCATTGAAAGGGCGTGGGCCTTGAGCAGAAGCATCAGCTTCACTATGTCGGCATCCACAGGCGTGCCTATGCTGCACGAATGGCTCTTCACGAGATTCTCCTGAAGAGTGGAGAGTTCGTCGCGGCTGATATGTTTGTCGCATAGCGATCCGAAACCGGTGGTTACGCCATAGATAGGCACCGTATCCTCATCGGTCTTGCGGTCAAGGTACTCGCGGCAATGGGCAATCTTGGCGCGCGCTTCGTCGGACAGCTCAAGATGCATGCCGCGCTTGAGTATTTTCTCTATGATGTCATAGGTGAGCCGGGAGCTCCCTATTCGGTAGGTTTCTTTATTCATGGTCTTTTTTTAAGGTCTTTTTTAAGGTCTCTAAGGACTTTAAGGTCATTAAGGTCTCTAAGGACTTTAAGGTCATTAAGGTCTCTAAGGTCATTAAGGACTCTAAGGTCGGCGGATTACTAATCGTTGATCTTTAATCATTTATCACTGAATCCACTTCCCCTCGGGCTATCACGCAGTCTACGGTGTTCATGCCTACATAGTAGGGGAGCGAGTCGATGGAGTCGAAATGCAGGATAAGGATGTCGGCCTGTTTGCCCGGTTCTATTGAGCCGATTTTATCGGCTCGGCCGATAGCGGCGGCACCGTTTAGGGTCAGGGCAGTGAGCGTTTCCTCCACCGACATTCCCATGTAAATGCATGCCAGTGCGATGGTGAGGGGTATTGAGCCGGAGAAGCAGGAACCGGGATTGAGGTCGGTGGCGAGAGCCACGGCGCAACCGGCGTCAATCATTTTGCGTGCCGGCGCAAATGGCTCCTTGAGGGCGAATGCCGTAAGGGGGAGGAGAGTGGCCACAGTCGAGCCTTCGGCGAGGCGGCGTATCCCCTCATCGCTGACGTGCAGCAGATGGTCGGCAGATACGGCGCCCAGCTCCACGGCAAGTTCGGCACCTCCCAAGGGCACTATCTCATCGGCATGCATCTTGAGCTTGAACCCCATCTCTTTGGCGGCGGCAAGCAGTCGTCGCGAGTCGTCGAGCTCAAACACGTTTTTCTCTGTAAATATGTCGCAGAACTCCGCCAGCCCTTTGGCTTTGGGAAGCATCTCGTCGATAATCAGCGAGACGTATTCGGCGGTACGGCCCTTGTATTCCTCGGGTACGGCATGAGCGCCAAGGAAAGTTGCCACCACATCTACAGAGCGGTCGGGGTCGGCGGCAAGCCGGCGGATGGCCCTGAGCATACGAAGCTCTGTATCGGTGTCGAGCCCGTAGCCGCTCTTGGCCTCAACGGTGGTGACCCCCATGCGGCTCATCTCCTCTATAAACCATTCGGCTTTCTCCACCATTTCATCCTCCGTCATGGAGCGCGTGGCGTTGACAGTCGACTGTATGCCGCCGCCGCGTTCCATGATGCTCATGTAGGTGTCGCCTTTGAGACGCCAGCCAAACTCCTCGGGACGATAGCCGCCGAA
>CABUTY010000429.1 GCA_902494595.1 uncultured Porphyromonadaceae bacterium
CGGAGATGGAGAGCACCCTCGAGAATATCCGTAAGGAACTCAACACGCTGGTGGCTCCCTATGAGAGGATAGCCAAGATTATCCTGATGCCCAACGAGTTTGAAAAGACTCCCAAACGAAGCATCAAGCGATTCCTCTATACCCACTGACAGAAGCGCTTCCTCAAAAACCAATATGATAATGGACTCCCCGCAAGACGCGGAGGGTCCATTATCATATTCGCCAACTTTCCTAAATTCCCGATGTTATAAAAGGAAACATCAAAAGGGAAAAATATGGAAAACAAAGAGTTGGAGAGGACTCAGACCGATAGCCGGGAGCTGGCGGCGGAGCGCAGGAAGCTCGACAGGCAGCAGCTGCTGCTCAAAGTGGTTGTGGCCTTGATAGCATTGTCGATTGTAGGCACGGTGGTATGCATCATCTTAGCTGTGCTGCGTGTCGCCGTGGAGGCCGTGGTCATTGCCGGCGGAATCCTCCTCGTGATTGTGCTCCTCGGTTTCGTTTCTTACAAGGCACTTATTTACCGTTGGCGGGCCCGATCAAAAAGTGGTCGACCGACTCCTTGACGATGTTCTCGTAGTAACGCTTGTCGTAACCTGGGAACTCGGGGTATACCGGCACGCCATATTCCGACTTTATGAAATTGCCGTTTTCGTCGGTTTTCTTCCTGTTGCCATCCATGAATTTCACAAAGAGGTATCCGGCGAGGTCACGGTAGCTGTCGGTGGCCTTCTTGGCGGCATCGGCGCCGAGGCGGTTGGCCACATTGCGGTAGACCTCCATATCGCCGGCCTGCACTGCGGCGGCAAGCTCCGTGTCTGACTCGGGCACCTGCTTGAAGAAGCCCTTCTCCAGGCCCTCCTGTACCTTGCGTATGTCGGGAATCATCTGGTCGTAGCGGTTGTACGCTTCATTGGCCACGATGTTGTTGACCCAGAAGTTGGAGTTGAGGTCAAGGGTGTTGATGTCGCCCTGCTTCAATTCCGCGGGTACTTCGGTCATGCCGCAGTAGAAGGGCATATATACGGTGGTGTTGGTGTCGTCGGTGCCGAACCAGAAGAGACCGCCGACAGGGTCGGGGAGCCAGTCGCGGCTCTGCGACACATAGCTCCAGCCGGTCTGTTGGGTGGCTATGGCGCGTTCCATGCAGTAAGTCTTGCCGTCAACCTCATATTCCATGGGACGCCAGCGGTAAGGTACATGGAAAGGACCTGCGCCTACATCCTGGGTCATGTCGTAAGGTGTGTCCTGGAAGAGGTCGCGCATGGATGCCTGCATGCCTTCGGGACTCACTTTACGGTCCGGAATGATATAGAGAGGCATGGGCTCGTCGCTGTCGCTGTTGACCCATGAGAAGAATTTGTCGGCATCGTCGTTGTAACGGCGGAAGAATGTCCACACCCTGCCGTCGCAACCGCGGCGCGTGCCCTTGTCATGCTCGCCATAGGCATCGGCAAACGAGAAGTCGGCATCCTTGCCGCTGAAGTAGCCACGCTTGCGCGCGAAGCTTATCATATCCTTGCTGTAACGGACGTTCTTCTTGTCCTTGAGGTCCACCTTGCGTATGCGCGGCTCGTTGGCATGTCCGGATATGGCGTTGTCGGGTATGCGCACGGCTATCCATACGGCACCTTTCTCGGCGCCCTTGCCGATCATCTCCATCACCCACACTTCATTTTTGTCGGCTATTGTGAACGATTCTCCTCCGCTGGCATAGCCGTATTTGTCGACCAGGTCGGTCATGATGTCAATGGCTTCGGGTGCGCTTTTTGCCCGTTCGAGAGCCACATATATCAGCGAGC
>CABUTY010000430.1 GCA_902494595.1 uncultured Porphyromonadaceae bacterium
GCTTCCGCCTCGACAAGACTGCTAACGCCCCGGCGCAAAACAACAGCGGCACCATCTTCGACCCCACAAACCGCAATTCCAGTCCATCCAACAACTCCAACAACTCGAATAACTCCAATAACTCGAATTCCTCCAATAATACCAATTCCAACTCCCGATCCGGTTCGGGTATCGATTCACTGATACAAATACTGAGAGGCGGCAAATAAGCCGCCTCTCGGCATTTATTAAAGAGCGCTGCTTTAGGCTCTATTCCTCAGAGGGCGCTGATGCGGGCAAGGTATTTGCCCAGAATATCGAACTCGAGATTCACCACGGTACCCTTGCGGATGTCGCAGAAGTTGGTATGGTCGTGGGTATATGGGATGATGGCGTTCATCAGCGTGCAGTCGAGCATGTCGTCGCCGGCCGGCGTTTCCGTAGGCTCGCATACGGTGAGCGACACTCCGTTGACCGTCACCGACCCCTTGTCGACCACCATATAGCCGCGACGAGCCATCTCGCGCGACACTCTGAAGGCAAACGTATAATACCAGCTGCCGTCGGCCTCACGCACATCGGTGCATACCGCCGTCTGGTCAACAAGTCCCTGAACGATATGGCCGTCGAGACGCCCGTCGATGCGCATGCTACGTTCCACATTCACTTTGCTCCCCACTTCAAGAAGCCCCAGATTCGACCGCTCCAGCGTCTCCTTGACAGCCGTGACTGTATACGTGCCGTCGCCCGGCAGACTCACCACCGTGAGGCATACGCCGTTGTGCGACACCGACTGGTCGATCTTCAGCTCCTCCACAAACGAACACGTCATCGTGATATGAAGATTGTCGCCCTCTTTTCTCAAAGCCACCACCCGGGCAGCCTCCTCTACTATTCCTGAAAACATAGTGATTTCTTTTTTTGACTCATCTATATCGCAAAATTAAGAAAAAATATTTAAATTTACGAGGTCAAACCAAAACTCCAGAGTGTTGAAAACCACCTCCTCACTAAAAACCATACCGTTGCCTAAGTCTCAGCATGCGGTAAGGGAGCCTGACGGCGAGAGTATACGGCGCATCACCATCATAGGCGCCAACGGGTCGGGAAAGACCCGCTTCATGGACGAGATGACGGAACTATGCGGCGACAACGCCTTCTGCATGAACGTGCTGTCGGCCTTTTATCCCGACAAGTCGGAGTCAGTGCGTCGCGGTTCGATCGACGCCTTGTACCGCGAGCTGATGCTCGCCCAGTCGTACCTCCGCGCCGATGCCGTGACTCAGCTCGACAAGGTATTCTATCTGCTGCTGGCCGACGAGATGCAGAACCTCCTCGACATAAAGACCCATCTCGGACGCGGCGGCAATCCCAGACGACTCCCCCTGTCGCGGCTTGACAAGGTGAGCCGCCATTGGGAAAGAATATTCCCCGCCAACAGGATAGTACGCAGCGACGGGCGCATGATGTTCAGCACCGGCGCCGGCGGCGACCTCATACCTCTCGACAAGCTGAGCCAGGGAGAAAAGGCCGTGCTATACTATCTGGCGGGCGCCCTCTTCGCCATGCCCGGCGCCGTAGTATTCATCGACGCCCCCTCCCTATTCATCCATCCGGCGATTGTCAACACTCTGTGGGACACCATAGAGGCGCTGCGTCCCGACTGTACTTTCGTATACAATTCGGTGGATGTGGATTTCGTGACGGGACGCGCCGCCAACGCCTGCCTGTGGGTAAAAAGCTATGACTCCGACAGTCATGCCTGGGATTATGACCTCCTTGAGAAGACA
>CABUTY010000431.1 GCA_902494595.1 uncultured Porphyromonadaceae bacterium
ACCTTATTCTTGGCAAACAGAAGAAGTCTGTTACCGGCCGTGCGGTCAAAGGGGTGCGCTATCCGGCGATTGACGACGACATGCAGAAACGACTGCGACAGTACTCCGACAAGGGAGGACGTCTCATCGTGAGCGGACAATACATCAGCAGCGACCTTCAGGACATGCGTTCCGACGCCGCCGACCGGAAGTTCGCCGCCGAAGTGCTCGGTCTGCAGCCTGCCGACACCATCGTCAGCAACTCGGGCCGCATCCGCGACAGGGCCGGCCACAAGCTGGAGTATTCCAACACGCTCAACAGGAATACGTATATCGTGGAGAATCCCGATGTGCTCACTCCCAATCCGGATGCCGACACCGAGACCATCCTGACCTTCGACAACGGCTTGGCAGCCGGCATCAACGTGCGACGTGGCAAAAGCAAGGTCACCGTAATGTCGATTCCTTTCGAGGCCATCACCAATCCTGACAGCCGCGACTCACTGATGAAATCCCTCCTCTCCAAATAATTCCGAATTCCCTATAAACATTCATGAAGCCAATACGATTCACCAACATAACCGAGCTGAGGGAACACATACTGCGCTCCTCGCTGGAGCAGTTCGTTCTCCTGCAGCTCGACGGCCGGCATGTAGAACTCGACGAGCATGCCGTGCAACGGATGATAGACATAGCCGTGGACACTGATTCCACGCTTACCTACAGCGACTACCGTGAGCTGAGCCCCGACGGGAGCACGGAGTATCATCCAGTGCTGGAATATCAGCCGGGTTCGGTACGCGACGATTTCGACTTCGGACCATTAGTGCTTCTCAACGCGGCCGATGTGTTAGGGGCCACCGAGGAGATAGCCGAGGAGGATTCTCTCTGCTTTGACGGGGGCTGGTATGCTCTGCGGCTGCGCGTGGTGATGGGCAAGATGGTGGTACGCATCGCCGAGCCGCTCTACACCGTTGACAAAACGGATTTCCGCGCCTCCGGCCAGAAACAGCATGATTACGTGAACCCGCGCAACCGCGTGAATCAGCGCGAGATGGAACGGGTGTTCACCGCCTATCTGCGCGACATAGGAGGCATGGTGAGCGCAAAAAAAGAGAAAGTGGACTATGACGCGGAGCACTTCGACTGCGAGGCGTCGGTAGTGATTCCGGTACGCGACCGCGCGCGTACCATCCGTATGGCTGTGGAATCGGCCCTCTCCCAAGCCACCGATTTCCATTACAACGTGATAGTGGTCGACAACGACTCCACCGACGGCACCCGCGAGATTCTCGACGAGATATCGGAGCGCCACAGCAGCCTGATAGTCATCAAGGTGTCGGGCGCCGAGCATCTTGGCATCGGGGGCTGCTGGAACCGTGCCGTAGGCGACCCCCGTTGCGGGCGGTTCGCCGTGCAGCTCGACAGCGACGACATATATGAGACCGAGGAGACTCTGCAGACTATCGTCGACAAGTTCCGCTCGGGCAACTACGGCATGGTAGCAGGCAGCTACACGATGATAGACGGCGAAGGGAACCAGATACCTCCAGGTCTGATAAGTCATGACGAGTGGACGGATTCCAACGGCGCCAACAATGCGCTGCGCATCAACGGTTTCGGAGCACCGAGGGCATTCTTCACGCCGTTGGTGCGCCGTTATCCCTTCCCCAATGTATCTTACGGCGAGGATTATGCCATGGGCTTGCGACTGAGCCGCTCCTATGCCGTGGGTCGCATATTCCATTCCCTGTATCTCTGCCGCCGCTG
>CABUTY010000432.1 GCA_902494595.1 uncultured Porphyromonadaceae bacterium
CGACAGCTCTCGCGGCTTTATCACATAATCACATATGCTCATGTCGTGGATTACGTTGGCTTTCATGCCGAGGTTGAAACTGCGCATCGCTATGTCGATGATCGAGTTCTTGAACTTGTATTTTCTGTCGAGCGGAGAGCAGTTTGAGCCAATCAGCAGATCGCAATCCTCCCTTATGGCCCAAGCAGGGAGATTGTGCAACACTCCCCCGTCGACATAATATTCCCCATTAATCCTGACGGGCTTGAAAATTACCGGCATGCTGCACGACGCCAGCACACGCGGCACTATCTCCCCCTTGCGCCATCCTACCTGCGTGCCCCGCGTAAGATTGGTGGCGCAAACTATGGTCGGAATTTTCATCTCTTCAAGGTATTTCACGGGGAGCCATGAGTCAAGCAGCTTGCCGAATTTGGTGAGTTTGAAGATGCCATCCTTGGGGACCGCCCATTCGGTATAGTCACCGAATTTATTGAACTCCATGAAACATTCCCTGATATCGAGAGGCGAAAGGCCGGCGCCATATAGCACGGCAGCTATGGATCCCGCCGACACCCCCGACATGATGTCGGGTCGGATGCCGAACTCCTCCATGGCCATCATGACGCCGATATGAGAGAAACCCTTCGCTCCTCCACCTCCGAACGCTATGCCTATGCTACGCTTGCGGCGAAGCCCTATCTGACCTATTATGGAATCTATATTCAATTGCATCTCAAAACGATATTGTGCCCTTTTTGGGGGCTGTCACGGAGTCGCGGCGCACGGGTACGGCAATGACCGTATCGGCAGGCTCCTTGTTCTTATCCTTCTTTTTCCGCTTGTGCTTCAGGAAGGCAAACGGATCGTCGAAGTCTTTACGGTATATTATTCCCACGCCCTGGGTTGTCAACGCCGACTTCAGATAATAGTAAGCATCGTTGAAATGGTTGTAGGCCTTGAGTCGCAACTGTCCGTTGCGGGAGAGAAGATACTCTATGTCGAAGTCGCCTATGAACGTTGACTGTGACACGCTGCGGTCGCGATAACCGAGGTTGCCGTTGATAATCAGTCTGTTGTCGAAAAGCTGCGACGACAAGGCAAGGTCAACCTCCATATCGGAGAAGTCGTTGCGGTCGGATTTGAACGAGGGACTCAAGGTGAACTTGTCTGTTACCTGAGAGAGTACGTTGGCCACCTGCGACGACAGCGTGGAAGATGCCACGGAAACCAGTTCTCCGTCGGTACCGCCGGCAAACTGGGGAGTGTAGAAACGGTTCAGAGCCAAAAGATAGAGCACCTGCTGCTGGAGCATCTCCTCGGAGGATATAATGCTTCTCACCTTGCGTTCCACATCAGAAGTCATGGTAGGCAGCGAGAGGTCGAAGGAGATGTCGGGGGCCTGGAGTTGTCCCGACACTTTCAGCAGAGCCTCCACAGGCACCGAGCTGCGGTTGAGGTCGCGGTCGGTGGCAAAGCTTTTGTCAAGGTCGGTAAGATTAGTGTTGACCCTGTAGGCCGCCGTAAGGTCGAGGATGCCCTGCATCGGGTCGCCGTTGAACGATATGGTGCTCCCCCGCCGTATGGTGAAATCACGCAGGATGATGTCCTGGAAACTGAACCTGTACTTGCCCTGGTTCAGAGTATAGCGGCCATACATGTCGAGATTGTCGGTGAAGGTGTTGTAATGCATCCTCATGGCTCCCGAACCCGTGGCCGTGATTTTGTCGCCGGCCGCCGGATCCATAACCACGTTCATGTTTATATCAG
>CABUTY010000433.1 GCA_902494595.1 uncultured Porphyromonadaceae bacterium
ATAAAGACAATACGGCTGAAAGCCGGGAAAGAGGAGTCGGTGCTACGCCGTCATCCATGGATATTTTCGGGCGCCATATCGAGCGTACCGCACGACATAGAGGAAGGAGAGCTAGTCAAGGTAGAGAAGAGCGGCGGCGACGAGCTCGGCGTAGGACATTACCAGATAGGGAGCATAGCGGTCAGGATGCTCGAGTTCGGTGTCGACAGTCTTCCCGACGACTTCTTCATGCGCAGGCTCGAATCGGCCTATGCACTCCGCGGCAAATTGGGGCTGATACGCCCCGACAACAACTGCTACCGGCTCGTGCATGGCGAGGGCGACTTCCTCCCGGGTCTTGTGATAGACATCTATGGCGACACGGCGGTGATGCAGGCCCACAGCCCCGGCATGCACTTCGCCCGCGGCGAAGTGGCCGACGCGCTCACCATGATCCCCGAGGCCAGAATCAGGAACGTCTACTACAAATCGGACTCCACCTTACCCTTCAAGGCTGGTCTGGAGCCTGAAAACCAGTACATCATAGGCCAGTACGACGGCAATATAGCCATGGAGAACGGTCTGCTCTTCAACATCGACTGGCTCAAGGGTCAGAAGACGGGCTTCTTCGTGGACCAGCGCGAGAACCGCGCGTTGCTCGAACGCTTCGCCCACGGCCGCAGGGTGCTGAACATGTTCTGCTACACCGGCGGCTTTTCGGTATACGCCATGCGCGGAGGAGCCCTCAGCGTGGAGTCGGTCGACTCGTCGGCGAAGGCCGTGGCCCTGACCGATGCCAACATGGAGCTAAACTTCCCCGGCGAGAACAGACATACATCGCATACCGAGGATGCCTTCAAGTTCCTCGCCGACATGGAGAATGACCGCTACGACCTGATAGTTCTCGACCCGCCGGCCTTCGCCAAGCACCGCGGCGCCATCAAGAATGGTCTCATAGGCTACCGGCGCCTCAACACGCGCGCCTTCGAGAAAATAAAGCCGGGAGGCATCCTCTTCACCTTCAGCTGTTCCCAGGCCATCAGCCGCGAGATGTTCCGCCTCGCCGTGTTCTCCGCATCGGTAAAGGCGGGCAGAAAGGTGCGGATTCTCCACCAGCTGTCGCAGCCCGCCGACCACCCTATCGACATCGCCCATCCCGAAGGCGAATACCTCAAGGGTCTCGTACTCGAAGTGGAATAAGACATTTATACCATGAAAACAAACCATAAGCATATGAACAAGATACTCCCCGCCCTGGTGCTCGGGACCGTGGCAGCCATGCCCGCCGGCGCCGTCGTTGACAAGAACTTCAACTATCATGTGGACCGGTTCGCCGACATAGAGGTGCTCCGCTATGAGGTGCCCGAGTTCGACAGGCTTACCCTCAACCAGAAGAAGATGCTCTACTATCTGGGGGAGGCTGCGCAGATGGGCCGCGACATCATCTGGGACCAGAACGGCATATACAACCTCCAGGTGCGTCAGCTGCTGGAGAACATCTACCGCAACTACAAAGGCGACCGCGACAGCAAGGACTTCAAGGCTTTCGAGAAATACCTCAAGCAGGTATGGTTCGGCAACGGTCTGCACCATCATTACAGCACAGACAAGTTCACGCCCGGCTTTTCGGAGGCCTTCTTCACGGCAGCCGTCAGGGAGCTTCCCGCCGACATGCTGCCTCTTGCCGACGGCGAGACCGCCGAAGCCATGCTCGCCAAGCTGACCCCAGTGATTTTCGACCCCACGGTGATGCCCAAGCGCGTA
>CABUTY010000434.1 GCA_902494595.1 uncultured Porphyromonadaceae bacterium
CAGCGCGGTCTGGAAGAGATGTTCGACTCTACCATAGGGGCCACCACGGTGCTCATGCCCTACGGTGGCAGACATGCCGCCACGCCCACGCAGGTGTCGCTGCAGAAGCTCCCGGTGGGTGGCCGACACACCGACACGGCCTCAATCATGAGTTACGGCTTCGACCCCTACCTCACAGAATGGAGCCCCTACCATGGTGCCGCATGGGCCGTGGTGGATGCCGCAGCAAAGGCTGTGGCCGCCGGCGCCGATTTCCATCGCCTCAGATACTCATACCAGGAATATTTCGAGCGCATGCATACCCCCGAATCGTGGGGCAAACCTCTGAGCGCACTGCTCGGCGCCCTTAGAATGCAGCATGAGCTCGGCCTCCCAAGCATCGGGGGCAAAGACTCCATGTCGGGAACATTCGGCGACCTCAACGTGCCCCCTACGCTGATTGCTTTCGCAGTGACCACCCTAAAGGCATCCAAAGCTATCAGTCCCGAATTCAAGGAGCCTCTCGACTCCCTGCATCTCATAAGCCCTCGCATACGTCCCAACGGCATGCCCGACAGCAAGAGCGTCGCCGAGGTATTCGAGAAGGTACACAAAGCCATTATCGACGGGAAGATACGCGCCGCATGGGCCATAGGCCGCGGAGGCGTGGCGGAAGCTGTCGCCAAGATGGCTTTCGGCAACAATATCGGTGCCAACGTATCGCTCCCCGACGACAATATGCTCTTCGACACCCTATACGGCTCTATCCTCGTGGAGACTTCCGACAGCACCCTCCTCGACATAGAGGAAGCCACATTCATAGGTACCACCACCGTTGAGGAAGAGATAAGCCTCAACGGCGAGAAGTTCGGCATCGCCGAGCTGCGGGAGCGTAACCGCCGCCGTTTCGCCACGGTCTTCCCCGACCGTACCGAAGTCAGGGGTGAGGCTCCGGCAGCCGGCAGCGCAGGAAAGGATGCCCCGGAATATCCCGGTGAAGCTGTGGAACATCCGCTGGTATTCCTCCCCGTGTTCCCCGGCACCAACTGCGACTACGACATGGCCGCCGCCTTCGAGCGTGAAGGCGCCGAGACAGTCACCTCCGTATTCCGCAACCTCACTGCCGAGGATGTGGAGTCGAGCTGTCGCGAGATGGCCGAAAACATCGACCGCTGCAACATCCTGGCCCTGAGCGGAGGCTTCTCCGCCGCCGACGAGCCCGACGGCTCCGGCAAATTCATCGCCGCCGTACTCCTTAACCCGTTGGTAAAAGAGGCCATACAGCGGCTCATCGACCGCAAAGGACTCATAATAGGCATCTGCAACGGCTTCCAGGCTCTGGTGAAATCAGGTCTGCTGCCCGACGGCAAGATAGGTTGCCTGTCGGAGGAGTCGCCGACACTCGCCCGCAACGACATCAACAGGCATATCTCGCAGATTGCCGCCACACGTGTGGGCACTACCGCCAGCCCATGGCTCAAAGGTTTCAATACCGGCGACATCCACAAGATTGCCATGAGCCATGGCGAAGGTCGTTTCACCATCAGCAACGACCTCGCCGCCCGTCTCTTCGACCATGGTCAGGTTGCCTTCCAGTACGCCGACATCGAGGGGAATCCTACCATGAACTCCCCCGAGAACCCCAACGGCTCCGTATGCGCCATAGAAGGAATCATCAGCCCCGACGGACTGATTCTCGGCAAGATGGGCCACTCCGAACGTTACGCCGAC
>CABUTY010000435.1 GCA_902494595.1 uncultured Porphyromonadaceae bacterium
CGAAGGCATCCACGGCACGGCTCATGGCATTGTCGGGATTCATGAACCCGGCCACCACGAGCACTTTCCTGCGGATTATCCTTTCGGCGAGACTCCGCAGATAAGACGGCAGGATGCTGACCGGAGGCCTTTCCACCGTGACCGTGCGCTGGTGCTTGGGAATGATGTCGGCGGTACAGCCCAGGGGATTGTCGAGCTGGATGTTTACATGCACCGGGCCCGGCGACTGTGACACGGCCGTTATCCAGGCTTCGTTGGCAAGGCGGTTCACATACCATTCCTGTTCGTTTTCGAAACGGCTGCCTTTGACGGGAACCGACAGGCCCTCGGTGGCCGCAATATTGAAGCTGCGCTTCACGATATTTGCCAGCGCGCCATGTTGACGCAAGGTCTGGGAGTCGTCCTGGTCGATCCAGCGTTCGGGACGGTCGGCCGACACCACGATGAGCGGAACCTTCCGGTAGAGAGCTTCGGCGACAGCCGGGGCATAGTTGTAAAGCGCCGTACCCGAGGTGCATACGAGCATCACGGGCTTTCCGGCCACGAGCGCCATGCCGAGAGCGGCGAAAGCGGCGGTGCGTTCATCAGGAATCACATGCTTGCGGATATTGTCGCGGGCGGCAAGAGCCACGATAAGGGGTGTGTTGCGGCTGCCGGGACTTATCACAGCATCGCGCAGACCCTGGGCGGCAAGCACGTCCACAAGCGTGCGGCATGGCTGGTTGGCGGTATCTGTCATTAGAGCATCTCCAGCGGACGATAACCCAACAGGAAGGCTGAGGCGATCATCCTTTTCTTGCCGGCAGGCTGAAGTTCCAGGATTTCAATCCAGCGGTCAGCGGTGGCTACCATGAGTTTGCCGCCGGAAATGTCGACATTACCCGGTACGGCTCCCTCCGACGGCTTGTCGGCAATGCGGGTGGCGAACACCTTGCAGTCCATCTTTCCGTGACGTTCGTCAGAGAATGAGGAGCACGCGGCAGGGTAGGGGCTCAGGCCACGCACCTGATTGTGGATTTCCATGGCGGGACGGTCCCAGCGGATCAGGCAGTCGTCGCGGAAAATTTTGGGAGCGGGCACAAACTCTCCCTCAGGCTGTGGCATGGGAGTAACCTCACCCTTGTCGAGGGCGTTGATGGTCTCGGCCACCATGTCGGCGCCAAGAATCATCAGCTTGTCGTGGAGAGTGCCGGCATTGTCGTCGGGCGAAATGGGAATAGTCTTTCGGCCTATGATGCTACCCGTATCTATCTGATGGTCGAGGAAGAAGGTGGTGACGCCGGTTTCGGTTTCGCCGTTCATTATGGCGCGGTTTATGGGAGCGGCACCACGATATCTGGGCAGCAGCGAGGCGTGAAGATTGAAGGTACCCCGGGGAGGCATTGCCCATACGGCCTCCGGCAGCATACGGAAAGCTATCACCACGAAGATATCTGCATCGAGAGCTTTAAGATCGGCCAGAAAAGCCGGGTCACGGAGTTTTTCGGGCTGAAGCACCGGCAGACCGTGTGCCACGGCATATTTCTTGACATCGCTCTGCAGCAGCTTGTGGCCGCGGCCCGCCAGCTTGTCGGGCATAGTGACAACCGCTGCTATCTCATGACCCTCTCGCACAAGACGGTCAAGGGAGGCGACGGCGAATTCCGGAGTGCCAAAGAATACTATCTTCATTATCTTGATTACAGTTTTTGGGAATTGGAGGGA
>CABUTY010000436.1 GCA_902494595.1 uncultured Porphyromonadaceae bacterium
CGCTCGAGATTCCGGGCAAGATTATCAAGAACGATTACGGCATCCGTCAGGCGCCCTATCTGCTGATGGTGCCGGCGGCCGAAAGGGAATCGTTCTTCCGCGAAAACAAGATACCCGACAACGAAACGAGCTTCTATGCCTCGTACGACGAGGAGACGGGAACATACCGCTTCGACAAGCTGCGGGCATACTTCCTGAAACGTCTGGAAGACTACCTGGCAGGCAAAATCACGGAATTCACCGACGAGGAGTTCGCCATAGTGCCGGTGATGGTCAGCACAGAGAAGGTGCAGAACTACGATACGACCACCACCTACGTGCTGCGAGTGTCGCCATATATGTCGGCGCCGACGATGACGGAGCTTGACACGCGCAACGCGACAATCATCTTCACATTCTCAAGCCAGAAAATAGATTGACACCCATGACACTTCTCTCCATATTGATGTTCAGTCTGCTGTCGTTTCTTACGGGAGCTGCGGAGACCGGGGCTCCACAGGGAGCCGACCTTCTGTTTGTGGGGGATGCCATGCAGCATCAGGGACAGCTTGACCGCGCGCGGCAGCTCGCCGGCGGCAAAGGATACGATTATTCCGAATGTTTCCGGCTCATAGCCCCGGAGATCACGGCTGCCGATTATGCCGTGTGCAACCTGGAAGTACCGCTTGGAGGAGGTCCCGACTATTCTGGGTATCCCTGCTTTTCAGCTCCCGACAGCTATGCAGCGGCACTGAAGGATGCCGGTTTCGACATGTTCCTGACGGCCAACAACCATTGTCTTGACCGTCGCGACAAGGGAGCCCGCAACACTCTGACGGCCCTTGACCGTCTGGGCGTGGACCATACGGGCACATTTCACGATGCCGCCGACAGAGCGGCCAAAGTCCCCTTCATCAAGGATATCAACGGCATCAAGACCGGTTTTCTGGCCTATACCTACGGTACCAACGGCATAGAACCGCGCGACGGCGTGGAGGTGTCGCTGATTGACCGCAACAAGATGGCCGAGGAAATAGCGGCCACGCGCAAGGCTGGTGCCGAGATTGTAGTGGTAGCCATGCACTGGGGCGTGGAGTATGTGCTCCTCCCCGGCGAAGTGCAGAAAAGTCTGGCCAAATTTCTCGTGGACCAGGGCGTCGACCTCATCATCGGTGGCCATCCACACGTGATACAGCCCATGGAAGTGGTGCATAACGACAAGGAAGACAAGGACGTGCTGCTGGTATACTCTTTAGGCAACTTCATCAGCAACATGAAGACAGGCGACACACGCGGAGGGGCGCTGGTCAAGGCACGCATAGAGCGCGGTGCCGACGGGAAGGCGCGCTTCAAGAGGGCCGTTTACGATACCTTCTTCTCGCAGAAGCCCGACGGCGAACGTGGCAACTACAGGGTAGTCCCTTCCGCACGTGCCGACGAGATTCCCGCCGCGCAGAAAGCTCACTGGCATATCTTCAACAATGCGGCACGACGTATCTTCGACACCCATAACGTCAACGTGCCGCCGGCAAGATAATAAATCCTGAGGCCATAATAAATCCCGAGGTCATGAAGGCCCCGGGATTTGCATTGACTGAGATTCGGGTTGTATATCAAATAATCTTCTATCGTCAGTTTTTGAGCGACTCCTGCCATCTCCAGGCGTTGGCCATGGTATCGGTAATGGGCGTTTCGGCCGTCC
>CABUTY010000437.1 GCA_902494595.1 uncultured Porphyromonadaceae bacterium
CCTTCCGTTTCATAGTAGGGCGCTACGGCTCGGGGAAAAGTTTTCTGCTGCAGACCATACGCAATTACGTGATGGATCGCGGGTTTATCGTGGCCGATGCCGACCTGTCGCCGGAGCGACGTCTTCAAGGGACCCGGGGCCAGGGGCTGGCTACCTACCGGGAGCTCATCGGCAACCTTGCCACCAAGACGCGTCCCGAGGGAGGTGCCCTCACGCTGGTGCTCGACAGATGGATCAGTGGCGTGCAGTCGCAGGCCATGGCCGACAGCGGCCTCTCTCCCGACAATCCGGCTCTCACACCGGTGGTTGACAGAAAAATCCACGAAGTGACCTCATCCCTCAGCGAGATGGTTTACGGCTTCGAGTTCGCTCGCCTCATCTCCGCATATTACCATGCCTACATCGAGGGCGACGACGACAGGAAGAGCGCCGTGACACGTTGGTTCCGCGCCGAATATTCCACAAAAACCGAGGCTAAAAAGGAGCTGGGCGTAAACATAATCATCACCGACGACAACTGGTACGAATACCTCAAGCTATTCGCCGCCTTTTTCCGCCTGGCCGGCTATACGGGCCTCATCCTCATGATCGACGAGCTGGTGAACATCTACAAGATACCTCAGTCGCTGACACGCCAGAACAATTACGAGAAGATACTGACGATGTACAACGACACACTCCAGGGGAAGGCCCACTACCTGGGCATCATCATGGGCGCCACGCCACAGACCGTGGAGGACCGGCGTCGCGGAGTGTTCAGCTATGAGGCGTTGCGCTCGCGGCTTGCCGAGGGGAAGTTCTCGCGTCCCGGCGTTCGCGACATGCTCGCCCCCATAATACGCCTCGAGCCGCTCACCGCCGAGGAAATGCTCGTGCTCACCGAGAAACTCGCCGACATGCACGCCTCTCTGTACAGTTATCCGCGGCGTCTCACCGCCGAGGATCTGGCTGCTTTCATAAAGCTTGAGTTCAGCCGCATAGGCGCCGACAGCAACATCACCCCCCGCGAGGTAATCCGCGACTTCATAGAGCTCCTCGACCTCATGTACCAGCATCCCGACTTGCAGATGCAGTCGATAATCGACTCGGAGGAGTTCGCCTACGCCAAGTCGGAGGCCATCTCCGACAACGCCGCCGACGACTTCCTCGAGTTCGAAATCTGACAATATGGATGCCTTCAACAGATACGCGCCCTTTATCCGGGAGTACATATACAGTTCGGGGTGGCAGTCGCTGCGCGGTGTGCAGAACGCCGCCGCCGATGCCATATTCAACACCGACGCCAACGTACTCCTCACCGCCTCCACGGCCTCCGGCAAAACGGAAGCCGCTTTCTTCCCCATACTCACCCTCCTGGACGAAAACCCTTCGGCATCGGTGGGCATTCTATACATAGCCCCTCTGAAAGCGCTTATCAACGACCAGTTCCAGCGTCTCGACGACCTCTGCGCCATGGAGTATATAACCGTGACCCGCTGGCATGGCGACGCCCCGCAGTCGGCTAAACGGAAACTCCTCAGAAATCCTTCTGGCATTCTTCAGATTACGCCTGAATCGCTGGAGTCGATGATCATCAACAGGCACATGGAGGTGCCGTCGTTGTTCGGCGACCTGCGTTTCATCGTGATTGACGAGGTCCATTCGCTGCTGCGCTGCGACCGC
>CABUTY010000438.1 GCA_902494595.1 uncultured Porphyromonadaceae bacterium
CCCCATAAAGCATGCCATAATCACTACCAGAGATATCACCGTCAGCTTTATGTCCTCGATAAGCATCTCCCTGTTGGCATCCACTATCGAGACAAACAAGGCTGCCGGCAAGGCGTAGTCGAGCACCACCTTGTTGAAGGCCTTCCCATCCTTGGCCGAGAAGATGTTCTTCTTGCCGGAAATATAGCCCGCAGCCATCACCACGATAATCGGGACTATGGCATACAGTATGATGTGTAGAAAATTACTCATAACCAATAATTTTAATTGCGGAGCCGGCCCGATGATAACCGGCTCCGCATGTGTATTCAGACTTTTATATCAATAAGCGGTGCAGGGTTCAGGTAACCGATGTGTCCCGACTCCTTACCGGCGTCGGCGGCGAGCTGCACGTCGATAAGCGCCGGAGCCTTGGAGGCCAATGCCTCCTTGAGCGCCGCCTCATACTCCGAAGGAGTTGTCACATAATATGTCCTGGCGCCGAAAGCCTCGCCAAGCTTGTCGTAGCGGGCGTTGACGTCCAGAGTGGTGGGAGCAGGGTCGCTCGTCTTGTCGAGTGGTTCCCCGATACCGTTGTAGATACCCCCGTTGTTGAAGACGCACACCGTCACCGGCAGCCGGAAACGGCATATCGTGGAGAAATCCATGCCAGAGAAACCGAATGCGGAGTCTCCGACAATGGCGCACACAGACTTGCCTGTGGCCACGGCGGCACCCACCGCCGAGCCCATGCTCATGCCCATGATTGCCCACGTGGCGCAGTCTATGCGGTGACGCGGCAGGAACATGTCGATGCTGTCGCGGCAGTCGTCGAGGGTATTGGCTCCTTCGTTGACGAGTATCACATCCGGATTCGCCTCCAGCACTTTCTTGGCGGCCGACAATGCGCTCCAATGATTCATGGGCACAGTCTGCGGCGCCAGACGCTCGGCAAACTTCGCATTCTTCTCCGCGCTCTCCTTCTGCAGGCCGGGCACCCATGCCGGATCCATCGACAGCCCTTCCTTAGTCGGCAGCTTGTCGATAAGGGCACGCAACGAACTCCTCAGGTCGCCCACCACCGGCGCCGCTATATGACGGTTGCAGTCGATTTCCTGCGGGTCTATGTCGAGCTGTATGAACTGCCCGTCGGGATTCCACTTGCCGTGGCCTCGGCTCAACAGCCAGTTGAGACGCGCACCTATCAGCACCACCACATCGCTCTGCTCCATAATGGTGCTGCGTACCGACAAGGCGCTCAACGGTCCGTTGTCGGGCATCAGCCCTTTGGCCATCGACATAGGATAATATGGTATACCCGTCTTGTCGACCAGTTCCTTCACAAGGTTCTCCACCCGGGCGTAAGCAGCCCCCTTTCCGAGGAGGAAGGCCGGTTTTTTGGCGCCGGCAAGCAACTTGGCGGCACGTTCCACGGCCTCGGGTGCCGGCAGCATGGCCGGCGCTATGTCAACAGGCACATCCTTCAGCAACGCCTCGGCCTTGTCGCGGTCCACAATCTCACCCAAGGCGGGTGTGGTTATGTCGAGGTATACGCCGCCGGGACGTCCCGCCGCCGCCGCACGGAATGCACGCACAACTCCTGTGGGTATGTCCTCGGCCTTCAGCACCCTGTAGGCCGCCTTCACAACAGGCTTGGCTACGTTCAGCTGGTCAAGACCCTC
>CABUTY010000439.1 GCA_902494595.1 uncultured Porphyromonadaceae bacterium
AGACCCGGCTACCGCCAACGAGGCGTTCCGTACGTTGATGGAAATGTACGGCGAGAAACTCTATTGGCTTATCCGCAAGATGGTTTACAGTCATGACGATGCCAACGACCTTCTGCAGCAGAGCTTCATGAAGGTATGGAGCAATCTGCACAATTTCCGTGGCGACGCTAAGCTCTCGACATGGCTCTACAAGATAGCCGTCAACGAATCGATAAATTTTCTGAACAAGGAGCGACAGCGCCGCAACATCATGGGCGACGGCGAGGACGACTACCTTATGTCCACTCTGGAGAGCGATTCCTATTTCGACGGCGACGAGTTGCAGAAGAAGCTGCAGAAAGCCATCATGGCGCTCCCCGAGAAGCAACGTCTGGTGTTCAACATGCGGTATTACGATGAGATGAAGTATGATGACATGTCGGCAGTGTTAGGCACGTCGGTAGGCGCCCTGAAAGCCTCGTATCACCATGCCCTAAAGAAGATCACCGCCGCCATAGAAGCCGAAGAACTATGACCGGAGGACCTGTCCGCAAATTAGGATTGGGTGGGCTCAGTGCCATGGTTTTCAGCATGATGGTAGGTTCCGGTATCTTCAACATACCGCAGAACATAGCGTCGGGTTCCGGTCTTGCCGCGAGCATTGTGGCCTGGGGCATCACGGCCGCCGCAATGCTCTCGCTGGTATATACTTTCCGTCAGCTGAGTCTGAAATGTCCTGAACTTAACGCAGGCATCTATGAATACGCACGTGCCGGCTTCGGCCGTTATTCGGGTTTTCTGATGGCCTGGGGCTACTGGCTGTGCGTATGCTTCGCCAATGTGGCTTATGCTGTGATGCTCAACGACGCTTTCGGCTCTTTCTTTCCATCCTTGCTGCACCACGACTGGAAGATGGTGCTCTTCGGCCTCGCGTTCATATGGGGGATGTACTTCCTTGTGTCGGGAGGGTTGAAGACGGCTCGGCAGCTCAACAACATCATGACGGTGCTGAAGATAGTGCCGATAGTGCTGATTATCGTATTGCTGTCGATATGGTTCCGGCTACCGGTCGCCGGGGAGTCATGGCCCGGATTCTCCTGTTTCGACGACCTTACGACGCAGGTGCGCGACACGATGCTGGTGACGCTGTGGTGCTTCATAGGAATAGAGGGGGCGGTCATGATGTCGGCGCGAGCGCGCAAGCCTCGCGATGTCAGCAGAGCCGGCGTAATCGGTTTCGGTACGGCCTGGATTCTTTATGCCCTTGTGTCGGTGCTGAGCTTCGGCATACTCGGCAGGATGCAGCTGAGTCATCTCGAGGACCCGTCGGTGGCCTATCTGCTGCGCGAGTGCTGCGGCCCTTGGGCATACTGGACGGTAATTGTCACGGTGATACTGTCGGTGGCCGGCTCATGGGTGTCATGGACCATGGTATGCGCGCAGGTGCCGATGGAGGCGGCGCATACGGGCATATTCCCCAAGCGTTTCAAGAAGCTCAACAGCCACGACATGCCAGCTTTCGGCCTCCGTGTGTCGAGCGTCGCCATGTCGGTGTTCCTGGTGATTGTGGCCATGAGCGACGATGTGTATATGGCAGCCCTCCAGATTACCGGCATGATGGTGCTTCCATGCTATCTCTTCTCTGCCCTCTATCTCAT
>CABUTY010000440.1 GCA_902494595.1 uncultured Porphyromonadaceae bacterium
GCCTATATGCGGTTGATCAACTGCTCGCGTTCTGGCATCGACCCGCTCAATTTCTGGTGGCTGACCAACACCATCGGCGTTGACGGATGGACCGAGCAGGCTCACGGATTGATGGAGAATACCGGATATCTGACGTCGGAACTCCGGCGTATCGGATGGCCTTGCTGGAACAACGCCTACAGCAATACAGTGTTTTTCCGTCGGCCCTCCGACGAGATTGTGGCCAGATACAATCTCGCCAACAGTTTCGACAACCGCTTTGGCGGGAACCTGTCGCATGTGGTGGTGATGCAGCATGTCACCCGTGAAATGATTGACCATTTCATCGCCGATCTGAAAAAGGAGTAGCCGGAGCGGCACAAACCGCTCTATAATAATAAACGCGCTCCAAGCTCAATGGCTCTGGAGGAGGGGAAGGTATTGGCCATATCCTTCTGATTCCATTTCCGACTTGGGGATGAAGCGGAGCGAGGAGCTGTTGATGCAATAGCGCAATCCTCCCGATGATTCCGGCCCGTCGGTGAATACATGGCCGAGGTGGGCATTCCCGGTTGCGCTGCGTACCTCCATGCGTCTCATGCCATGTGAATTGTCGGGATGCTCGGTCACGACATCAGGCGATATCGGCTTGCTGAAGGCTGGCCAGCCGCAGCCTGAGTCGAACTTGTCTGCGGATACGAACAGCGGCTCGCCCGTGGTGACATCCACGTATATTCCCTCGCGAAACTCTCGGTCATATTCGTTCGTATACGGCCGTTCCGTAGCGCCAAGCTGTGTCACGGCATACTGCTCGGGAGTCAGACTACGGCGAAGTTCCTCGTCGGACGGCCGTTGATATTTGGCTTTTTGTTGCGCATGAGAATCTTTGGTTTGTGCCGCCATGCGCATAAGCTCCCGACTTATGTGGCAGTAGCCGCCGGGATTCTTCACCAGATATTCTTGATGATACTCCTCGGCAGGGTAGAAGTTGGCAAGAGGCTTTACCTCCACCACAACAGGACGGGTATATTTCTTCTGTTCGAGGGCCACGGCGCGGTCAATCACGGCGCGGTCGGCGGTGTCGGTGTAATATATGCCGGTGCGGTATTGTGTGCCGGCATCGTTGCCCTGACGGTTCAGAGAAGTGGGGTCGATGGTCTTGAAATAGAGGTCAATCAAAAACGGCAGCGACACGGAGTCGGCATCATACGTCACCCTTACCGTCTCCGTAGCACCGGTGGTACCGCCGCACACTTCCCGGTATGAAGGCGAAGGCACTAAGCTGTTGGCATAACCGGCCTCGGTTTCCTTCACCCCGGGCACAAGCGAGAAGAAATGCTCCGTGCCCCAGAAGCATCCCCCGGCAAAATATATTTCGTGCATATCCATATCAGCATTCTTATTATCAGCGTCGCCCGCAGCATAATGCCTTGCGCAGCCGCCGAGCAACATACATATAGCTATGACAATAACCCTCATCATTCTCTTCAACGCTGTGAACGCCGCCGCGGTTCTCGGGCTGTCTATGTATTAAACTAAGTTGTCTAAACTAATTTACGTAACATAAACAATAAAAAAAGTTGTTGACTTTATGGCAACCTTTATCAATCTTTCGGGCGTATTTCTCCTCTCTCATCGACACCGACCGAGAGGTCGC
>CABUTY010000441.1 GCA_902494595.1 uncultured Porphyromonadaceae bacterium
AACCGGTCATTTCCTGCGGTTGGCGTCAACATATTCGGCGATGCTGCGCACAGACTTGAAAATCTCTTTCCCTTGTGCCGGATTGCTCAGCTTTATGCCGTACTCACGCTCCAGAAGCACTATAAGCTCCAGAGCATCGATGGAGTCAAGACCCAAACCTGTACCGAAGAGCGCAGCATCGTCCTCGATGTCGGACACGCTCATCTCCTCAAGATTCAACGCCTCTATAATCTGCTCCTTAAGAGTCTTTATCAATTCTTCCATTATATTTTTACTTTTTTCTATAAAGATTCATCATTACTTCATACATGTCGGCCGCCACGCAGTCGCACCAACCGGCCAGAATGAAGCCGCAGCCTCGTTCGATAGCCTTTGCCGCCATCATCTCCTCCAGCTCTTCGTCGCGGCTGTCGAGTATGTACGACGACGACTCGCCATGCAGCCGATGACGTATCGATATCTCTCCGGTCACTATGTTGGAGAGGGTATACACGAATGCTGCCGGACTGGGATAATATGCGCTGACATCGCGGATGGTTCCGGTATAATTTCTGTCGGTCCATACCGAGCCGCTGCGCCCGAAAAGTATCACGCCGCCATCCGACGCATTATCATCCCCACCATTCACTTCTCTCTCCTCACTACTTGTTCCCCCTTTCATCAGCATTTCCGCGGCCAGAAAGCCGAGCCGGGCAAGGAGGTCCATCTTGTAGAATTTGGGGTATTCCACACCGAGACTCTTGTATATGGCCATAAGGTTCAGCGGCGACAGTTCCGCAATCTCTACACCGTCAAAGGCCACGAAGCCGGGTCGTAACGTAACGCTGTGCTCTCTGATCATGATGTACCTCCCTTCTGCCAGCATATGCCGGCGTTGGAACCGCCGAAACCCGACAATATCTTTATGAACGCCCTCTTCTCCGTAGTCCTCGCTTCGGCCGACACGTCCAGAGGTCTGCTTGTGCCGCGACTGGTGAAACCTCGGGTTGGCAACACCGTGCCGTTTTCCACAGCACGCATCGACAGTATGGTCTCCAGCAGTCCGGCGGCCCCGAGTGTATGTCCGTAAAAACCTTTCAGTCCATTGGCCGGCACATTCTCCAGACCGGCTCGCCACATCGCTATCGATTCCATCTCGTCGTTATAGTTGGTGGCGGTACCATGCAGGTTCACGAATGCTATCCTGTCGGCCGGTATCACCCGAAGCAGGTCGGAGAGCACCCGGTATGAGCCCTCGCCGGTACGCGACGGCCCCGATATATGATTGGCGTCGTTATGGTTTGACGATGCCATGCATATCCATTCATCGCCGCCTGCATTATCTGTTCTTTCCATAATCATCATGGCGGCGGCCTCACCGAGATTCAGACCGGTGCGTCCAGCGTCGAAAGGTTTACAGGGTTCCCCGCTCAATGCCTTGAACGACTGGAATCCAGACACTATGAACCGCGACAGCAGGTCGGCGCCACATATCACCGCCCGGCGGTAACGGCCACTCTCCAGAAGCGTGGTGCCCGCTATTTGGGCGCAAACTCCTGAGATGCAGGCGTTAGAAACCACCAACGGCCTGTTGCGGTTGCCGAAATATTCAGCTATCTTACGCGCCGATGTGCCCAGAA
>CABUTY010000442.1 GCA_902494595.1 uncultured Porphyromonadaceae bacterium
CCTCCGCGCTCTCGACAACGTGCAGGGCATCGACAGATACCGCATATCAAGCATAGAACCGAACCTGCTGACCGACGAGATCATAGAATGGATACCCTCCAGCAGGGCTTTCATGCCTCACTTCCATATCCCGTTGCAGTCAGGTTCGGACAAGGTGCTGAAGATGATGAACCGCCGCTACGACACCGCACTTTTCCGCCAACGCATCGAGCACATCAGGCGCGTGATGCCCCATGCATTCATAGGCATCGACGTTATCGCGGGAGCACGCGGAGAAACCGACTACGAATGGCAGCGTGCCCTGGAATTCATCGGTTCGTTGCCCGTGACGCGACTTCATGTGTTCCCCTATTCCGAACGTCCCGGTACCGCCGCCCTGCACCTGCCCGACCCCGTGGACCAGCATACAAAACATGCGCGGGTAGCGCAGCTTATAGAGATTTCCGACGCCAAGCTCAGCCTCTTCCTCCGCAACCAGAAAGGGAGCACGCGTCCCGTGCTCTGGGAACACACCCGTCACGAGGGCGACACCATACAGGGCTTCACCGACAACTATGTGCGCTTACAAGCTCCCTGGAACGACCGTCTGCCCAACACAGTGACCGACATCACTCTCTCCGCCGACAATATTTTAGCCGACCAATGAAGAAGTTAGGAGTAATAATCTTGAACTGGAACGGCCGGAAGCTTCTTGAGGAGTTGCTTCCCGGGGTCAGCCGCGATACCGTCTGCGACGACTGCGACCTGATAGTCGCCGACAACGGAAGCACCGACGGCTCGGTTAACTGGGTCAGGGAGCACTGCCCCGAGGTCAAGGTAGTGTCGTTCGACGCCAACTATGGGTTTGCCGAGGGCTACAACAGGGCCATAGCGGAATGCGACTACCCGTATGTGACTCTTCTCAACAGCGACGTGGAGACCACGCCGGGCTGGTGGCGTCCGATTCTGGAGCATATGGAGCGCCACGGCGACACCGGGGCCGTGATGCCCAAGATACGGAGCTATTACCGGCGCGACAGCTTCGAGTACGCCGGTGCCGCCGGGGGTGCCCTCGACTCTCTGGCCTACCCCTATTGCCGCGGCCGGCTCTTCGACAGCGTGGAGCGGGATGAGGGACAGTACGACGGCGAGCCGGAGGATGTGGCATGGGCCAGCGGCGCCTGCCTCACTGTGCGCCGCGACCTCTACATGCGTCTCGGCGGCCTCGACGCCTCTTTCTTCGCTCATATGGAGGAAATAGACCTCTGCTGCCGCATATGGACCGCCGGCTTCCGCTGCAAGGTCGTAACCGACTCGTGCGTCTACCATATGGGAGGAGCGAGCCTCAGCCAGGGCAACCCCCGCAAGACATACCTCAATTTCCGCAACAACCTGCTGCTCATTCACAAGAACATGACCCGCAGTGGCGGACGGCGCATGCTTCTGAAACGCCGGCTCGCCGATACGCTGGCCTTCGCCATGTTTGTGGCAAAGCTCGATTTCGCCAACGCCAAAGCCGTGCTCAAGCCCCATAACGACTTCCGGCGCATGCGCCGCGACTATACCCGCTTCCCCGATAACGACATCCTCCCTCTCCTCCCCGGCGCCGGCCGCAACGCCATAACCGCCCGATATCTCC
>CABUTY010000443.1 GCA_902494595.1 uncultured Porphyromonadaceae bacterium
CACCGTGGATATCGTGACGTCCTCCTTATAGAAAGGTTCGGCCTTGAGGTCGTAGGTAAGGAATACGGTTATATCTTTATTGGGGTTCTTGTTGTACTGGGTGTTGATACCGCCGTAGACGTACATGCCCGCTATCTTGGAGCCTTTGAACAGCGCAAGGTCCGAGGGCTGGAACTCCGTGGCAAAGTATACGTAGACGCCTTTCTTGACTTCGTTGAATTTATAAGCGGTGTAAGGATCCAGCGAATATCCATAAACGCACTCGTCGCCGGCACGTGTGGCACCGTCGGGTGTGGCCTGCATGGCGATTCCGCTGTAAGCTTCCTTGCTGTTGTCACTTACGGCCTGCCGCCGAACTTTCGCTTCCATGCCCAGGTTCCCCAGAGCAAGCAGTCCCGCCATAATGATGAGTAATCTTTTTTTCATGATTGTTTGTTTTTCGGGATTAATCGACATAAATCGACATAAATCGACGTAAATCGACATAAATCGGGATTATTTGATATAAACTTTGCCGGCGGCATCGGCACTTCCGGCAATGCGGTAGATATAGATGCCCCGCTGCATATCGGAGAGGTCCACGGAGCCGTTGCCGTTGATTTCTGTGGAGAGGGCCACACTGCCATCGCAGGCGCAGATAGTCAGCGACGACGGTCCCGACACGTTATAGTTGAGGGTCTTGCCGTTGAAGGTGACGTTGTTGTCGGCGGATACTATCTCCATACCCCCCTGCTTGTCGTTGAGTATCAGTGTATAGGTCTTTTTCGACTCGGGCACGCCCAGTTCCTCTATCGTGATGTCGGTGGTGATTCCTTCGGGTATCTGTGAGGCGTTGTCGAACTCACCGGTAAACTCGAAGTCGAGATTCAGGCTGCCGTTGGCATCTACCTTCAGACCGCTTTTCACCACTTTTGTGTTCTTTTCGCAGGCTCCTCCGCAGCACATCTGTATCTGCTGACCGCTGGTGCACTCGGCCGTGACCTGAACGTCAAATGTCAGCTTGTCGGCTCTGACCGAAAGCTTCGGGTCTATCTTCACTTCCACATAGTTGCCCTCGTCGTTGACTGTCATGTCATTGAACCAGTATTGCTGCGACGCAACAAGCTCCTGGCTTCCCATGTAGAGGTTGAGTTCCGCATTGGCGGCCGTACAGGCCGCTAATGCACTTAGAATGAGTAGCGTTTTCTTCATATTATTGAGGTTTTATTTTGGTTTTCACTGCATTGCATATCTCCGTGCCGCGGAAAGCGAAGCACACCACCGACAGATTGGCCGTATTCCAGCGTTCCTTGTCGGTATATTTTACGGTGATGTCGCAGGTGTTGTGGCTTTCCACTCCCTTTTCGAGGGTGATAGGGAACCCCTCTTTAACATCATAGGCCACGTAACGGAGCACATTGTTGTGGATATAATCATCCATGCGGCCCTGTTTCGTTTCCTGTCGGGCCATTATACTGTCTTCCAGAACCCATACCTGCAGACTGAAATCTCCGTTGGCAGTGGAGGTGACACGGGTGTCGACACTTATCACGTTGTCTTTGAGGGAAGCGTCGGCTGCTATATGTACGTCGGCCGGTTTGCCAACGGCATCTCTGACAGCTCCGGCCCATTC
>CABUTY010000444.1 GCA_902494595.1 uncultured Porphyromonadaceae bacterium
CTCGAAATTGGCGGCAAGCTCAGCCTCTGTGATGCCGCAGAGTGCCGAATAATCACGATGAAGCGATATATCGTGCAGATTGTTGAGGCCGCTGAATATGGTCATCTTGCTGAAGCGGCTCACTCCCGTAAGCATCGTGAAGCGAATGTATTGGTCAAGGTCTTTTATGTTGACATATATCGATTTCAGCAGCAGCCTGTGCGCCTCGCTACGCTCCGGGTCGTGCATCGTCTCTATCAGCGGATTGTCGTACTCGTCGACGAGAATCACCACTGTCTGACCTGTGGCTTCATATGCTGCCTTGATGATATTCCTGAAGCGTACCGACAGGTTCTGTGTCTCTACCGGAACACCATAGAGCCTTTCCCATTCAAGGAACTGATTGTTGAGTATGTCTTCCAGACTATTGTCCTCAGCGGCGTGGAAAGTGGCCAGACTGAGAGTCAGCACCGGATGCACCGGCCATTCCGTTTCCAGACGCTCCATGGCCAACCCCGTGAAGAGTTTCTTCTTCCCCTCGAAATAGGCCTGTATCGTCGACAGGAGCAGGCTCTTGCCGAAACGACGTGGTCGCGACAGAAACACACTTTTGCTCGACATGACAAGATTGTAAATCAGCTCAGTCTTGTCGACATAGAGATAACCGAGCGTGCGCAACGACTCGAAGCTCTGGATGCCTATGGGATAACGGACGGGAATATGGGCCATGACGGTTTTTTATTTGCTACAAAGATAACACATTTTCTCCTTGAAACAAAAAAGGAGCATAAGTAACCGTTCAAAATTATTTTACAGTTTCGATCAGTTACTTATTAGGATTCCGTACCTTATCGCGGCTTCCGTGACAAAAGGGCTTTATTGGCGTCGTGAGCGGATTTGATGCCGGCTTCGGCGGCACACTGCCGTAGCGTGGCGGCATCGTTGATGCTTGTATCGTTGACAGCATCGGGGAACATCTCCAGAGTCTCCGCCAGAATGAACATTGCCGACGGATTCCCTTTTTTTGCAGCTTTAGTAAAATATTCCAGACTTTTGTCATAGCCGTAAGCGACACCTGCACCACGGGAATAAGCGTCGCCGAGCAAAGCGAGTGCCCTGCCGCAGAGAGGATTGTCCACAGAGTCGCCGACCTGTTCGAAGAGAATTACTCCTGCCGCCGGAGCGACTGTGGTGTAATAACGCAGGCCGAGGTTCAGCGCCGAGTCGGCGGAGAGACGCTGCCATCGGGGCGCCATTAGCGATATAAGCCGCGACTGTGCGTCGGGGAGGCCGCCGGCGAGAGCCCCTTCATATGCCAGCATTGCTTTCAGCGAGTCCTGACCTACCCAGCGTCCGTCGCGCCACATGTCGCCGAGCATACTTAGGGCTGTCGGAACCTTCATGTCGGCAGCCTGTATGAGATAGCGGTAGGCCACGGAATCGTTATGGTTTCTTTCTGTCTCGGAGCAGACGGTGGAGTCGTTCAGGAGGAGGAAAGCAATGTTTGCCATGGCGCGAGGGTCGGCCATATCGGCGCTGCGGCGCAGCCACATGCGGGCCGAATCGGCGTTGACGGCTACCAGCATTCGCCCCCCGGCGTAGTATCCATGACCATAGATATACCC
>CABUTY010000445.1 GCA_902494595.1 uncultured Porphyromonadaceae bacterium
ATGACGGGTGTAGGCAATGGCGGCGGCATCTCGGTGACCATCGACGGCAAGCCGGTGACAATCACCTCCGACAAGCCTGGTGCCGTGATGCTCTCTTACGCCACATCCGTGCCTCTCGATACCTACGCCACAGGTCGCCACAGCGCCGTTGTCACTGCCAAAGACATGGCCGGCAACGTATCAAAAGGCGCTACACTCGAGTTCAACATCTCCGAGAATGGACCTGCCGTAAACTTCCGCGCCAACAGCGAGTATGCCGTGGATCATATGACCTTCACACTCGCTTCGTCGCTCAACACCCTCGAGATGGTTATTTACGACCCCGACGGCAAGCAGGTTTACAATTCCTACGTAAGCCCCGGCAACCTCTCCTGGGAATGCGCCGACGCCAAAAGGGGCACCTACCGCGCGGCCGTCAGGAGCTCCCGTGCCGGCAGAGCATCGTCGGGTTGGGTGTCGTTCACCCTCATCGACTGACACGCCTTAAACACCTATCGATATTGCACCGCAGTCTGTTAGGCTGCGGTGCAATATTCTATCATAATTGCAGTTAAATAATTGATGAATAAAACGAAGTATATCATAGCCACGGGACTCATTGCCGCGATATGCGGGAGTGCATATGGCGAGGACGACCTCAAGTCGGAGATGTTCAACCCGGTCAACACGGGTGTTACCACTCTGAGCATAGCGCCGGATGCACGCGGCTCGTCGATGGGTAACCTGGGAGCGGCCACCGACCCCGACATGAACTCGCAGTTCTGGAATCCGTCGAAATATGCCTTCGGATGGAGCCGCGGCGGTCTCAGCCTCAGCTACACCCCATGGCTCCGTAAGATTGTCAACGACATATTCCTCGCCGACCTGTCGGGATATTACAAGATAGGCAGCGGCGACAACCAGGCCATCTCCGCATCCTTCCGCTACTTCTCCCTCGGCGAAGTGACCACTGGCTATACCGAAGGCAGCGAGAACATCAACGCGCAGGTAATACACCCCTATGAGTTCGCCATCGACCTCGGCTACAGCCGCAAGCTCTCCAGCAAGTTCTCCATGGGCGTGGTGCTCCGTTATATCCTCTCCGACCTCTCTTTCCAGGATACGCAGACCGGCGAGACCAACCAGGCAGCAAACGCCTTCTCCGTAGACCTCTCCGGTTATTACCAGACATTCCCCATGATTGGGCGCAATGAGTGTCAGTTCACCTTCGGCTTCAATATCTCCAACATCGGTACGAAAGTGAGCTACGACGGTGGCGCCAACAACTACTTCCTACCCACCAACCTGCGTCTGGGCGCCAATTTCATGTTCCCGCTCGCCGACTACCACTCGCTCTCGATAGGCCTTGACCTCAACAAGCTGCTGGTGCCCACCATGCCGCGCGTGCAGAGCTATGAGACCACCGAGGAATGGCAGGAGGCTTGGGACAAGTGGAACACCATGAGCCCATTCACCGGTATCTTCAAGTCGTTTGCCGATGCTCCCGGCGGCGCCAAGGAGGAGCTGCAGGAAATAGGTGTTTCCGTGGGTGCAGAGTATGTATATAACCAGCAATTCTTCGTGCGTGCCGGCTATAATTATGAGCATCCCAACAAGGGAGGA
>CABUTY010000446.1 GCA_902494595.1 uncultured Porphyromonadaceae bacterium
ACCCGTTACGGTAGCCGCCAAACCCGAGAACGGTCTCAAGGTTACGGGTCCCCAGATAGAGGCCGCCATAACCGACCGCACCCGACTGCTTATCCTCAACTCCCCCAGCAATCCCACCGGAGCGGTATACACTCGTGAGGAACTCGACGACATAGCCGCCGTGCTGCGCAAATACCCGGAAATTGTGGTGATGAGCGACGAGATATACGAGCATATCAACTTCACGGGCGGCGTGGCAAGCATTTCTCACTGCGAAGGCATGCGCGACCGTACCGTCATCGTAAACGGCGTATCGAAAGCCTATGCCATGACAGGATGGCGTATAGGCTATATCGCCGCCCCGAAGGCACTGGCCAAAGCCGTGACCAAACTGCAGGGACAGATGACCTCCGGCGCAAGCTCCATAGCTCAGAAAGCTGCCGAAGCCGCTTACCTCGGCCCCCAGGACTGCATAGAGACGATGCGCCAAGCATTCGAACGCCGCTGCAATCTCATCTATGAGCTTGCCTCGCAGATTCCCGGATGGAAAGTGCAGAAGCCCCAGGGCGCCTTCTACCTCTTCCCCGATGTGTCGGCTCTGCTCGGCGGAAAAGCCGGCGACAGAATGATAGCCACCAGCGCCGACTATGTGATGTATCTTCTCGAAGAGGCCAATGTGGGTACCGTCGACGGCGCCGCTTTCTGCGCTCCCGGATTCATTCGCCTCTCTTACGCCACCAGCGATGAAAACATCATCGAAGCAATGCGCCGCATCAAGGTGGCCACCGAAAAAATCATAATATAACCAGCAATACCTTAGATGAAAAAATTATTTACCCTACTGCTGCTTGCGGGTAGCATGGGCGCTATAGCGGCCCCTGTGAGCCCGGAGGCGGCACTGGAGCGAATTACGCGCCATAAGAAAGTACGCGCCATGGAAAACACGGGTACGCTGCAGCTCGCCGACATCCGCGCTGCTGAAGGCCGCAACGCAGTGTACTTGTTCACAAACGCCGACGGCTTTGTGGTGACACCCGCCGACGACGCGGCTCCCGCAGTTCTCGGATACGGCTACGGCACCCTCGCCGATGAAAACGGCCAACTACCCGACAACTTCTCCTATTTCATGGACTTCCTGGCCAAACGGGTAGCCATGGCCGCCGATGGAAAGGGCAACGTCAGGATACAGCGCCCCTCCCGCAAAGCCATTGCCCCTCTCTGCAAGACCAAATGGAACCAGGGATCGCCATATTACGACAAATGCCCCACACTCAGCAACAAGCGTTGCGTGACGGGATGCGTGGCGACAAGCCTGGCTCAGCTCCTCAAATACCACGAGTATCCCGCAAAGGGGAAAGGCTCCAAAACGTACTATTGGGAGAAAGGACGCAAAAACCTTACATTCAACTACGAAGCCACCCCCTTTGACTGGAGCAACATGCTCGACACCTACAAGAGCAATTCCAGCGACCCGGCGGTAAGCCGCACGGCAGTGGCCACTCTTATGTCGGCATGCGGCGTGGCCGTGGAGATGATGTACAGCTACGATGCCTCGGGTGCCTACACCCCCTACATAGCAAAGGCTCTTGTCGAGATATTCGACTACAGTGACGCC
>CABUTY010000447.1 GCA_902494595.1 uncultured Porphyromonadaceae bacterium
CCTAAGTTGAACACCTCGAGTTTGTCGTGGTCATCGCTGTCGAGCATGCGCTTCATGGCTATGACGTGGGCCTTGGCGAGATCGTTGACATCGATGAAGTCGCGTATGCAGCTGCCGTCGGGAGTGTTGTAGTCGTCGCCGAACACGGTGAGTTCCTTACGTATGCCTGCGGCTGTCTGGGTAATGTAGGGCACGAGGTTCTGCGGCACACCCAGAGGAAGCTCGCCGATCTTGGCCGACGGATGGGCACCGATGGGATTGAAGTAGCGCAGGAGTATCGATTTTATGGGTGCTCCCGAGGTTATGACGTCACGGATAATCTCTTCGGAAATCTGCTTGGTGTTGCCGTAGGGGGATGTAGCCGGCTTAATGGGCGCTGTCTCGTCGATGGGATTGTTGTCAGGTTCGCCGTATACGGTGCATGACGAGGAGAACACAATCCCTTTCACGCCGAATTCGGGCATGCATTCCAGCAGATTGAGCAGAGTGCCCAGGTTGTTGCGGTAATAGAGGATAGGCTTGTGCACCGACTCGCCCACGGCCTTGCTGGCGGCGAAGTTGATGATTCCCTTTATGCCGGGGTTCTGCTCGAACATCCTGCGGAGCGTCTTCATGTCGGTGCAGTCGCCCTCGAAGAATGCCGGACGTTTGCCCGTGATGGCCTCTATGCCGTCGAGTACATTGATGTTGGAGTTCGACAGGTTGTCGATAATCACTACATCGTAGCCGGCTTCCATGAGCTGCACGGTGGTGTGGGAGCCGATATATCCGGTGCCTCCGGTTACCAATATCTTTTCGTTCATTTCCATGTCATTTGAAAAGTGGTGAGGGATATAGGCCTTCGTCGACGAGGCGGGCGAACTGGGCGACAGTGGCGGGACGGTCGGCGGCGAAAGTCACGCCGAACCATCTGGAGGGGGTGTTCTCTACCTTGAGGGTGATGGTGCCGTTGTCGATGAGGTCGTTGACCACGGTGGGGATGTAGAACTCCGACTTGAGTTCATCGCCATGCTCGTCGAGGAACTTTATGAAGGCCTTCTCGCTGTAGTCGAAATAGTCGGGGGTGAAACCCCACATGTTCATCGACACGGGAGCACCTTCGGGGAATGGGGCAGTGGAGCCGTCGGGGAGTGTCTGTATGAGCTTGCCGTCGACGCGCTGTATGCCGTGGCGTTCCGAGACGCCTGTGAGGAAACCCTCGGCATCCACCTCGCAGAGACCGCGCGACACGCCGCCGTTTTCACTCAGCGTGTTCTCGATGTTGAAGCCTACCATGCAGTAGCAGTTCTTCTTGCCCTCCACGGAGCGGAGGAAGTCGGCAAGCACCTTGAAGGAGTCGGCGCCATAATAGTCGTCGGCATTGATGACCCCGAAAGGCTCTTTGATCACGTCCTTGCCCATGAGCACGGCATGGTTGGTGCCCCAGGGCTTGGTGCGTTCGGCATTCGGCTTGTAGCCTGCCGGTAGCTTGTCGATGGATTGGAAAACCACTTCCACCGGGATGTGGCCTTCATATTTGGAAAGGACTTTGTCGCGGAACTCCTGCTCGAAGTCCTTGCGTATCACAAACACGATTTTGCCGAAGCCGGC
>CABUTY010000448.1 GCA_902494595.1 uncultured Porphyromonadaceae bacterium
CATCACCGGTACCCGGATACAGGTCGCACTCACTTCGATATCGGAGTGCATAATCTTCCGGGTCTCGTTGTACATCTTCATCTCCTCCTTGGTGTAGCCGTTGTCGGTGAACACGTCGATATGGGGGATTATGTTGTTGACGAGCTGATGCTGGAATTTCTTGACGGTAGGCGTTTTGCCAGCGGCAATCTCGCAGGTCTGTGTATGGAGCTCGTCCATTCCGGAGGCTCCGGCGCCCGACGCCGCCTGGTAGGTGGCCGCATGTACGCGACGTATGTGCGAAAGATTGTCAACAGGCTTCAGCGACACCACCATCTGGATGGTGGTGCAATTGGGATTCCCGATGATGTTGCGGGGATGGTTGAAGGCATCGTCGCCGTTGACCTCAGGCACCACCAACGGCACATCGGGGTCCATGCGGAAGGCCGACGAGTTGTCGATCATCAGCGTGCCGTGGCGCGTGATGGTCTCCGCAAATTCGCGGCTCACGGAGGCACCAGCCGATGTGAAGGCTATCTGCGTGCCGCTGAAGTCGGAGTCGTAGGTAAGCTCCTCTATTATGTAATCCTTGCCGCGGAATTTACGCGAAGTGCCCGCGGAGCGTTTCGAGCCGAACAGCCGGAGGCTGTCTACGGGGAAATTCTGCTCTTCGAGCACACGCAGGAACTCCGCGCCTACGGCGCCGCTGGCACCGACTATGGCGATATTCATCTTTCCTGGATAATATGTGGGGTTGCCACCTCAGCTGAGTCCGCTGGTGGCTACCTCTTTGTTGATTTTATTCACGAGACCCTGGAGCACCTTGCCCGGGCCAAGCTCTATGAACTCGTCGGCGCCGTCGGCTATCATGGCCTGTACATCCTGTGTCCAGCGCACCGGTGCCGTGAGCTGCTTGATGAGGTTGGCCTTGATTTCCTCAGGGTCGGTATGAGGTTTTGCATCCACGTTCTGATATATCGGGCAGACGGGGGTTTTGAACTCTGCGGCCTCGATGGCTTTGGTGAGTTCATCCTGGGCAGGCTGCATGAGTGGGCTGTGGAAAGCGCCGCCCACCTTGAGGCGCAACGCACGTTTGGCACCCGCTGCCTTCATCTTCTCGCAGGCGGCATCTACGGCCTCTATCGTGCCCGATATCACCACCTGTCCCGGACAGTTGTAGTTGGCCGGTGCCACAAGACCCTCTACCTCAGCGCACAGCTCCTCAACCTTCTCGTCGGGAAGTGCGAGCACGGCGGCCATCGTCGACGGCTGTGCCTCGCATGCCTTCTGCATCGCCTCTGCACGCTTCGACACCAGTTTAAGTCCCTCTTCGAAGCTCAGCGCTCCGGCGGCTACCAAGGCCGAGAACTCTCCAAGGCTGTGGCCCGCTACCATCGACGGCTGGAACTCTTCGCCCAGACTTTTCGCCAGCAATACGCTATGAAGGAAGATGGCTGGCTGAGTTACCTTAGTCTGCTTAAGGTCATCCTCCGTGCCGTTGAACATCAGGTCCGTGATGCGGAAGCCAAGTATCTCGTTGGCTTTCTCAAACAATTCTCGGGCTTCTTGATTATTGTCGTAAAGGTCTTTGCCCATTC
>CABUTY010000449.1 GCA_902494595.1 uncultured Porphyromonadaceae bacterium
GATGAGGAACTTCTTGACGGGCATCGACAGCGACGTGCATTCCACAAACCGCTCCATGTCGATACGCAGATTCCACAGCCATGACTGCAGCCTGTATTCCGGTTTCTTCTCTTTCTCGGCATCATAGTCTGGGAAGGCTCTTTCCTCCATGTCGGCCTCATATAGGATTCCTTTGCGCTGCATACGCTGTGGATAAGCATCGTCGAAGCTGTATGGCGAAGCAGCGAGGGGAATGAGCCGACAGGGGAGACCTATGTAGTCGCCGGGTGAAGCCTCGCAATGAGCCATCGTAGCCGTGACGCCTACGGGCGAGCAGGCCGTGACATTGCCGGCGGAGTCCACAAGGGCGTTTACATCGACAATGATTCGGTCACCGGCCGTGCGGTCCGACAAGTCGCGTATGTGGCCGTAAGCCATGCGCGTCGATTCGGTTAGGGCGTCATCCAATGGTACAGGCCGGCTGAAATCGGTGACCATCATTCCGGCGCCAGCGAAGATGAGGAAGAGCCACGAATGGTGCCATTGACGCAGCCGCCAGGCATAGACAGGGTTTGCGGTAAAGCGCCGAAGCACCTCATATATGATGATGCCGGCCACAATGAGAAGAGCACCCGTGACGAAACCCGCCGCCAATATGCCGGCCGCGAGTCCCGCCACCGGCGTAAGCATGGGAGCGCCGAGATTTACTTTTGCCGCCATATCCTCCAGGCGGCCTCCGCCTGCCGATGAAGCATCTCCAGACCATTCTTCACCGTGGCACCGCGTTCCGCAGCTCTGCGCATGAACTCCGTGACTGCGGGATTGTAAACAAGATCATAGCACAGTGCCGACGCCGGCAACGAGTCCCACGGCAACGCCGGATATCCTTCGGTGCGCGGCCACATGCCGAGCGGCGTGCAGTTGACGATGATATGGTTGACGGCCAGCAGCGAAGGTGTTATGTCGCCATAACCGATTACCTTGTGGCCGTCGGCGCTGAATGCATTAGGCATGTCGGGAGTGCGGCTTACCGCCGTGAACCGTATCCCTAAAGAAACGAGCCCGTAAGCTACAGCCTTCGCAGCCCCGCCGGTGCCGAGTATCAGCGCCCCAGGATTCGACACGTTGACAAGTCCTGAAAGCATGTTGACCAACGGTATCAGGCTCTCGGAGAAACCGATGTAATCAGTATTGTAGCCTATGAGCCGGCAGCCTCCATCCTGCCGCTCGATTCTCACGGTATTGACTGCGCCTATGGCCTCAGCCTCCGGAGTAACCTCATCGAGAAAGGGGAGTATAGCCTCCTTGTAGGGGACGGTCACATTGAAGCCGGCGAGACTCGGATTGGCATCGAGCATGTCCGGCAGTTCGCCGATGTTTTCCAGAGGGAAAAGCTGGTAAGAGCCCTCCACGCCTTCGGCCTCGAACTTCCGTCCGAACCATCCAGGCGAAAAGGAATGCCCCAACGGATACCCTAACAGTCCAAGCTCAACCATCCCGATTCAACATTCAAAATTACCATATGACCACTCTCTCCTTTTCGGGCCGGAACATAGGCTCACCTTCGGAGATACCGA